>NZ_JBEZBN010000037.1:0-70163 GCF_040647115.1 Streptomyces sp. NPDC044571 | reverse complement strand
GGAGCACGCCGAGGTGGGGGCTGAGGTCGGTGGCCGAGCCGACGGTGCTGCGCAGGCCGGGTACCTTGCCGTGGGCGCCGATGGCCAGGGTCGGGAGCTGCGGCTTCTTGACCAGCAGGTAGACCAGTCCGGCGGTGATCACCGCGCCGGTGCCGAGCAGCCCGGCCCAGACCTGGTACCACGGGGCTCCGGGCGGGGCGAGAACCGCGCGCGGCCAGCAGACGTTGGCGACCTCGAAGGCGGTCCAGAGCACCGCGAGGACATTGAGGAAGGTGCCCTTGCGCCCCAGCCGGACGTGTCCGGAGGGGACCCAGGTGCCGCGCAGCCGGGCGATCAGCGCGGCCAGGCTGACCAGGAAGAACGGCAGGAACGTGGCCGCGGTGCCGAAGGCGATCAGGCTGCCGATGGCGGTGGCGTTCAGGCCGAGCAGCAGGCCGGAGCAGCTCACGGCGGTCGAGGCGACGAGCCCGCCGATCGGGGCCTGGCGGCGGTTGACCCTGCGCACCTGGCGGGAGAAGGGGAACACCCCGTCGCGCGCGAGCGAGTAGACCCCGCGGGCGGCTCCGCCCTGGGAGGCCATCGCGCAGGCCAGGAAGCCGACCAGGACCACGGCGACGAACGGCTTGTCGGACCAGGAGCCGAAGGCGGTCGTGACGGCGGTGGTCACCGGGTCGAGGTCCTCGCCCGCCACGACGGCGGCCGGGGAGGGGTGGGCGAGGGCGACGGCCATGGCGTTGAGCACGACCACCAGGCCGACGCTGAGCAGCGCCCACCACATGGCCCGGGGCACCTGCCGCCCGGCGTCCTTGGTCTCCTCGGCGGTCGACACGCAGGCGTCGAAGCCGATGAAGCCCCAGCCGGCGACGGCGAGGACGGCCAGGAAAGCCATCACGGTCGATCCACCGGAGAGCTGTTCGGCGCCGAGGGTCTCGGTGAAGAGCGAGAAGCCGTGCTCACGGAAGAAGAGCAGCAGGGTGAAGCCGACGAGGACCGAGGCGATCGCCTCGGCCGCGATGCCCAGCGACACGAACCAGCTCAGGATCCTGATGCCGTAGGCGTTGACCAGCATGCACGCCAGCAGGATCGCGGCGGCCACGGCGACCATGGCGCCCGGCGAAGGAGTGGCCCCGAACAGGGCGAAGACCCAGGGTGCGGCCAGGTACGCCACGGTGGTGTTGCCGAACATCACGGCGAACTGCCACACCCAGCCGCTCATCCAGCCGAAGGACGGCCCGAGCAGCCTGCGGCCCCACTGGTAGGGCCCGCCGGCCAGCGGCCACTGGGAGGCCAGCTCGGAGTAGACGTTCACCACCAGGCACTGGCCGAGCAGGACGATCGGCAGCGCCCACACCCAGGCCGGTCCCGCGATCGTCGTGCCGACCATGGAGACGGCGTACAGCGCGACGACCGGGGAGACCACGGCGAAGCCCATGGCGATGTTTCCGAGCACGCCGAGGCTGCGGCTCAGTTCCTGGCTGTAGCCCAGGTCGTTCAGGCGGGCGGCGTCGCTGTCCTCGGGGGAGGCCGCAACCGGGCCTGCGGAGGAAGGTTCTGGCATGGGCACCTCTACGGGAGGGGAGCGGGCCGGTGGGGACGGCACGCTCCGGAACCTAAATCTAACCTTGTTAGGTTTCGGGGATGCGGGGACCATAGCCCGCTCGGAACCCCTTGGGAAGACCCTCCGTACCGGTAATCTGACCGCGGAAAGAGGGGAACGATCACCGTGGGCCGACCGAACCAACCGCTGCTCAGCCGCGAGATCATCGCGCGCGCGGCGCTTGAGCTCCTGAACGCCGAAGGCCCTGAGGCGCTCAAGATGCGGACCCTCGCGGACCGTCTCGGCGTCCGCGGGGCCTCGCTCTACCACCACGTCGCCTCCAAGGACGACGTCCTCGACGCGGTCACGGAACTGATCAACGAAGAGATCGATCTGACCCCCCTCGGCCACCCCGACTGGCGGGAGGGGATCGCCGCGTACGCGCGCGGCTACCGCCGGGTGTACCTGCGCCACCCCAACGTCATCGCCCCGGCGGCCAGGCGCCGCGTCGAGGCGGAGCGGGCGCTGCTCGGATACGACGCCCTGCTCGCCGCGCTCGTACGGGCCGGCTGCACCCCGGCCGGGGCCGCCGAGGCGGCCGCCGCACTCGACTACCTGGTGCTCGGCTCCGCCCTGGAGACCTTCACCGCGGGCTTCACCCGCTCCCCCGAGGCCTACCGGCCCGACTACCCGGCCCTCGCCGACGCGCTCGCCGGCGCGGACGCCGCGGACGGCGGGCTCGCCGCGCTCGACGACCGGGGCTTCGAGCTGGGCCTCGGCCTCCTGCTGGACGGCCTCGCCGCCCGGGCGAAGCAGTCGTAGGACGGGCGGGGCAGCCGCGGAACGACGTGACGGCGCGGCACCGCCCCCGGTACGTCCTGGTACGCCCTGGTGCGGCACCAGCCTGGTGGGGGGCCTTCAGGTCGACGCCTCAGTAACCCGCCTCGGCCCGTCCCGAGTCCGCTGCGATGTCGAGCTCCCCCGCAGCCGCCGGATCGTGCATCCCGCGCGCGACCTCGCAGCGCCCCGCGCCCGCTCTGGCCGTGACCCGGAACCGGGTGGCGGCGGGCACGGTGAGCTCCAGCCGGCCCGAGCCCGCGCGGGCGGTGACCCGCTCCGGCGGGGCGACGAAACGGGCGACGGCCGAGCCCGCCCCGGCCCGGATGTCCGCCTGGGCGGAGGTGAGCGCGGAGGCCTCCAGGGAGCCGGCGCCCACGCTCGCCCGGAGCGGTCCGCGCAGCGCGGAGAGCCTCAGCCGCCCGGCGCCGACCTCGGCGTCGACGGCGCCGCCCAGTCCGCTGATGTCCACCGTGCCGGAACCCGCCCGGACCTTCACCGCGATGCCCGCCGGCACGGTCACGCCCAGGTCCACGGAGCAGCCGAACCCGGCCTGCAGGACGGCTCCGACGCCCGGGCAGCGCGGCTTCAGCCTCAGGGTGTCGCCGAGCCAGCTCTCCTCGATCACCGGCGCCCCCACCGACCAGCGGGTAGCGGCCCGGTAGGCGACCTGCGTGTCCGAGCGCGGGGTGACGCGTACGTCGGCGCTGCCCGCGTCGATCTCCAGGGCCGACACCGGCCGGGTCCCGCTGTCCCCGGTCAGGATGCTGCTGCGGGTGGTCTGGTGGGCCCAGACCTGTGCGGCGGCCGGAGCGACGACGAACAGGGCGCTCAGGACGGCGACGACGATCCACACCGTACGGTGCTCCGGGCGCCCCGCCCCTCCCCCGTCGGCCCCGCTCACGAGGTGCCGTCCAGGAAGCGCAGGACCGCGAGCACCCGGCGGTGGTCCCCGTCGGCCTGTGGCAGGTCCAGCTTGGCGAGGATGTTGTTGATGTGCTTGGCGACCGCGCTCTCGCTGACCACGAGCGCGGCCGCGATACCGGCGTTGGAGCGGCCCTCCGCCATCAGGGCGAGCACCTCCCGCTCGCGGGGGGTGAGCCGCTCCAACGGGTCGATGGCAGCGCTGCGGCGCAGCAGCAGCTGCGCGACGACCTGCGGGTCGAGGGCGGTGCCGCCGGCCGCGACCCGCTTGAGGGCGTCGATGAACTCCTCGACGTCGGCCACGCGTTGCTTGAGCAGGTAGCCGATGCCCCCGCCCTGACCGGCGAGCAGATCGGCCGCGTAGCGCTCCTCCACGTACTGCGAGAGCAGCAGCACCGCCGTACCCGGCCACTGCCGGCGGATCATCAGCGCGGCCCGTACGCCCTCGTCTGTGAAGCCGGGGGGCATGCGGACGTCGACGAGGGCGAGGGCGGGCTCGTGCTGCGCGACCGCGTCGAGCAGGCCCTCTGCGTCCCCCGTCTCGGCGGCCACCTCGAACCCGGCCATTTCGAGGACCTTGACCAGCCCTATTCGCAGCAGCACCGAATCCTCGGCGATCACAGCCCGCACGGCAGCTCCACAGTCACGACGGTCGGGCCCCCGAGGGGGCTGCTGATCATGATGGTTCCGTCGACCGACCCTACGCGTTTGCGCAGGCCCACCAGTCCGGTGCCCCGGGCCGGATCGGCTCCGCCCACCCCGTCGTCCGTCACGGTGATGCGCAGCAGGTCGGCGGCGCGGCGGGCCTCCACGCGGCAGCGGGTGGCCCGGGCGTGTTTGGCCACGTTGGCCAGGGTTTCGGAGACGACGAAGTAGGCGACGGCCTCGACGGTGGGGCCCGGCCGCCGCTCCAACTCCACGGTCAGCTCGACGGGCAGGGGTGCGCGGGCCGCGATGCCGGACAGGGCCGCGTCGAGTCCGCGGTCCTCAAGGACCGCCGGATGCAGCCCGCGCACGAGGCTGTTGAGTTCCTCGATGGCCTCCTTGGCCTCGCGGTGCGCCTCGTCGATGACCGCCTTCGCGGCGGGCGGCAGGTCGGTCAGCGTGGCGCGGGCGATGCCGAGGTTCATCGCGAGGGCGACGAGACGCTGCTGCGCTCCGTCGTGCAAGTCCCGCTCGATCCGGCGGCGTTCGAGGTCGGCGGCATCGAGCACTCCCGCCCTGCTCTCCGCGAGGTCCTCGACGCGGCGCGCCAGTTCCTTGGCCCGGCTCGGTCCGAGGAGGGCCGCCGCGGCGAAGGCGTCGAGCCGGGCGACGGCCGCGGCGAGCCAGGGGGTGCCCAGGAGCAGGATGCCCCCGAGCACGGTCAGCAGGTCGTACGAGGTTTCCCAGCCCAGGCCGTCCTGGTCGGGCAGCAGCCAGGACCAGCCGTAGACGGAGGCCGCGGCGGCCCCGCCGGCCCACAAGAGGACGATCAGCGCCCCGCCCGCGCCGACGAGCGGGCTGACCAGCAGGTGGTACCCGTACTGCCGCCAGGTCGACTCCGCGCGCAGCCGTTCGAGGAGTCCGCGCGGGTGCAGGGACGGGTGCTGGTACCCCGCGGGCGGTATCACGAGCTCCATCAGCGACTGGAACCGGCTGCGTTGGAGCACGGTGAGGAGGGGACACAGCAGCAGCACCATGAGCAGGACGCCCGGTATCCGGCCGGGCGCCGCGATCACCGTCGTGAAGGCGGCCGCGGCGGGCAGGGCCATGGGGACGGCGGCGACGGTGAAGGCGGTGTTGCGCCAGGCCCACGCCGACCACGGCGCATATCCGGCGAGCCGGCTGGAGGTACGCCTGAGCGTGCCGAGAAGTCCCATACCCCGTACGGTAATCGCACTGGTCAGGGCCGTTCCATCACCCTGGTACCCGCCCGGGGGTGTAGCCGGTGCCACCCCCGGTTCGGACAGTGCCGCTACTGATTCGGGTCTTCCCCGAGACCAGAGTGGTCGCCGTACCCGGAGGACGGACCGCCGGGCCGGAAGGAGCCCCGCCATGACCCTCGTCGCCCCCCGCGTCCCGTCCCGCCGCCTGCCCCGGCTCGCCACCGTGCTGACCGGCGCCGGGATGGCGCTCGTCCCGTGGATGCTGGTGCTGGCGAAGACGCTCCCGCAGACCGCGGAGGTGTCCAACTGGTCCACGGCGTGGATCGGCCTGGACGCCGTGCTCGCCGCCGGCCTGAGCGGTACCGGTCTTCTGATGCGGCGTCACGATCCCCGCGCGGCCCCCTTGGCCGCCGCGACGGCCGCTCTGCTGGCGATGGACGCCTGGTTCGACGTGACGACCTCGGCCCCGGGCGCCGCCCGGGCGGCGGCGCTGACCCTCGCGGTGTGCGCGGAACTCCCCCTGGCGGCCGCCTGCGCAACGGTGGCGGCCCGCCGCACGGGGCGTGCCTAGAGAGGGTCCGGCGGGAGCGGGTGGCCGTCGCTGTCGGTGGCGTCGGCCTGCGTGGAGAACTTGGACACGAAGACGTCGAAGAGGCCGTCCTCGCGCCGGGTCAGCGTGGCGCCGTCCTGCCAGGTGCCGTTGTCGGGCCACCACTGGCTGCCGTACGGATCGCCCTGGTTCTGGTGGATGTTGTGCATGCCGAGTCCCTCGTCGAACGGCTCCCCGAAGATCAGGACCGGCCGCCCGGGGACGAGGATCGGCTCCAGCGCCTGCGAGGCCTCCAGATGGGAGCCGGAGACCCAGGGCCGGGGCGGGTTCAGCCGGTCCAGGATCCGCTGGATCCAGGCGGGCGGCCGCCGTACGAAGAGACAGCCGGGACGGTCGGCGAGCGCAGGGTGGCGCAGGTGGTCGATGGCGCCCGATCCGGACACCCGGGCGAGGTCGTGGTACCCGGGCGAAGGGGAGGCGACCGGGTCGAGCACCGAAGCGTGCAGGGTGAAGACCTTCCACTGGACGCCGATCGCCGCATGCTTGCCGTCCACGTCGACGGCGCAGCGGTAGCGACCCGCGGGCGCGTCGACTTCGAGGTTGACGTGGAACCACCGGCCCGTACTGTCCGGCTGGTCGCGGAAGTGGCGGTGCAGCGTTCCGGCCAGCACTCCGTAGGTGTCGAGCGGCATGGCGCAAGTCAACCACCCGGACCGGCCCGCAGCGGGGCGCCGCACGCGTGTTTCCACATCCCCCGTGCCATGGGGAACACTTGACGCAAGATTGACCGCTCGCGGAGCGAGTGCACCGAGGACCGGTCGCTACGTTCCCTCCCATGCCACCTCCCCCGCTCCCGGTCCTCCCCTACCGCAAGCCGACCCTCGGACGCGACTACTGGGTCCTGGACGACGTCCTCCCGGACGTGGACGCCGTACGGGAACGCTGCCTGGCCAAGGACGACTGGACCGAGGGCTATCCGCACAAACCCGAGAGCTGGCCGGGACTGCGCGCCATGCCCGGCCTGGAGCCCGGGGAACTGGCCCGGGTGGAGCGGCTGGTACGCAAGTCCACCGGCGCCGCGAGGATCTGGGCCGAACGGCCCGTCGGCGGCGGCACCTTCAACCACAACTGCGTGCAGGTCGTCGGCGAGGGCGAGTGCGAGCCGCGCCCCCACACCGACTCGCGGTCGCTGTGCCGCTACGCCGCCGTGCTCTACCTCAACCCGGAGGTACCCAAGGACTGCGGCACCAGCTTCTACCGCCAGAGCCTGCCCGGCGGGTCCCTGGGCGGCAACCAGGTGATCGCGCCCCACAACAGCCTGGTCGACGCCCTCGGCACCCGCTTCGTATCCCCCGACTCCTTCGTGGAGGACGTACGCGTCCCGCACCGCGCCAACCGGCTGCTGCTCTACTCCGCCAACCTGATCCACAGCGCCACCGGGTACTGGGGGCGCACCTTGGCGGAGAAGCGGATGACGGCCGTCTTCTTCTGGAAGGCCTGACGCGCCGGCCTGGTGGCCCGCACTGCCCCCCGGGCGGTGCGGGCCACCGGCGTATGCCGGCCCGGCAGCACACCGGCCGTCACAGCACTCTTGAAAATGGAAACCATTTCCATATACTGGCCTCATGACACGCACCGAAGTACGCCCGGTCATCACGCTGCGCTCGACCGCTGGGACCGGCCACACCTACGTCACCCGCAAGAACCGCCGGAACCACCCCGATCGGCTGGTCCTGCGGAAGTTCGATCCCGTGGTCCGCCGCCACGTCGACTTCCGCGAAGAGCGCTGACCCCGGCCGCGCCCGGACCCACACCCGCACCCGACCCGCAGGGACAGCCCATGAAGCCCGGCATCCATCCCGCCTACGGCCCGGTCGTCTTCCGCGACAAGGCCGCCGACTACGCCTTCCTCACCCGCTCCACGGCCACCAGCGACAAGACCGTGACCTGGGAGGACGGCAACACCTACCCGGTCATCGACGTGGAGATCTCCTCCGCGAGCCACCCCTTCCACACCGGCACCGCCCGCGTGCTGGACACCGCCGGCCGCGTCGAGCGCTTCGAGCGCCGCTACGGGGGCACGCAGTGAGGCTGCCCGTCGTCATCGTCTGCGGCATGCACGCCGACGCCCGCCGGACCGTGGTGCAGCACCTGCTCGACACCGTTCCCGGCAGTGTCGCCGTGCACCACGACCTGTCCACGGCGGCCGAGGGGACCGTACGGCGCACCGTCCGCGACGCCTCCGGCCCGCTGGGCTCCGGCGAGGTCCCGCTCGTCAACGACTGCGCCTGCTGCGCCTTGCGCGAGGACCTGGTCCCGGAGCTGGAGCGGATCGCCCACGGCGGGCCGGGCCGGCTGGCCGTCGTCGAGCTGTGGGACTCCGTCGAGCCCCGGGCGATGGCCGAGGTCATCGCCGTGCACGGGCACGGCGTGCTGGACCTCGGCAATGTGATCACCGCGGTCGATCCGGCCCTGGTG
Source organism: Streptomyces sp. NPDC044571 (assembly GCF_040647115.1). NCBI lineage: Bacteria > Bacillati > Actinomycetota > Actinomycetes > Kitasatosporales > Streptomycetaceae > Streptomyces > Streptomyces sp. NPDC044571. The sequence continues at coordinate 61,969 of NZ_JBEZBN010000037.1, read as the reverse complement.
CTGCCCTGCCTCGCCAACGGGGACGACCTTCGAGAGGCCGGTCTGGCCGCGGCCGCCACCGACCGCCGGACCGTCGGCGACACCTGGGCCCGGCAACTGGAGTACGCGCCGGTCCTCGCGCTCGTCGACAGCGGGGAGGCGGACGCGGAGGACCGCGCACTCCTGGAGCAGCTGCACCCCACCGCCCGCCGGGTGGCCGCCGGATCCGTGGACCTGGCCCGGCTCGCCCTCGCGGGCTTCGACCCGGAGGCGGCCGCCGCCGCCCAGCACCCCGCCTGTGCGCTCCTGCCCCAGGAGGCCGACGAGGCCGGGGTCGCCACCCTGGTCTGGCACCGCCGCCGCCCGTTCCACCCGGAGCGGCTCTACGCGGCGCTGGAGGACCTCGCCCGGGCGGCGGCCCGCAGCCGCGGCCGGTTCTGGCTCGCCGACCGGCCGGACACGCTGCTCTCCTGGGACGCGGCGGGCGGTGCGCTGTGCGTGGAGGACTCGGGTCCCTGGCTGGCCTCGCTGCCGGACGCCGCCTGGGAACTGGTGCCCGCGGTCCGCCGGGCCGCCGCCGCGCTGGACTGGCACCCCGAACACGGCGACTGCTGCCAGCACCTCGTCTTCACCTCACCCGGCCTCGACCGGGAGGGCCTGGCGCGGCTCCTCGACTCCTGTCTGCTCACCGACGAGGAGTTCGCGGCGGGCCGCCAGGGGTGGAAACGCCTCCCGGCCGCCTTCGACGCCCTCCTCACCCGCGCCGCCTGACCGGAAGACCGCCCGCGAGATGGCCCCGCTGCTCAACGCGGGCCGCCGATCCGCCGCCCGACCTGCTCCGTCAGCCGCCGTCGCGGACCGCGACGATGCCGTTGAAGACCCCGACGTACGCGGTGCCGTCGGGGCCGAGGGTGATCGGCGCCCAGTTGTTGTCGTACAGCGGCCCCGTGCCGGTGAGCTGCCGCCAGCGGCGCTCACCGGTGCGGAAGTCCACGGCGGTGAGGTACCAGGCGTCGATGCCCCAGGCGTTGGGCTCCTTCTCGTAGAAGTACAGCAGGCCGTTCCCGGTGGAGAGCTTCGGTACGACCGAGGGCGAGCGGACGGCGCTCTGCCACACGGTGTCGCAGCCGCTGCCGTCGGTCCGGACGTCGATGCGGCTGACGCCGCCGACGACGGACTTGCCGAGCAGCAGGCTCGTGGGGTTCTCGTAGCCGTAGTTGTTCTCGACGACGATGCTGTTGCCCCAGGTGATCAGCGAGTTGTCGGTGGTCGAGGCACCGGAGCCGAAGACCGGGACCTTGCAGACCAGCCGCTGGTCGGCGGGCACGTCCACGCCCCGGCGGTAGACCAGGACGTTCATCCGGTCGTCCGCATTGTCGGTGATGGCCACGTAGCCGTCGCCGAACAGGTCGGGGGTGGTGCCCGAACCCTGGTTCACGGAGCCGGGCTTGGTCCCGGTACCGCGGTCGTACGTCTGGCGCCACTGCACTTCGGGGGTGCCGTCGGCGGCGGCACGGAAGCTGTAGAGGGCGTGGTCGCTCACGATGGACACGCCGTCCTCCGCGACCGAGAAGGAGTTCTGGATCTCCTCACCCTCCAGCCGGACGGAGCGGATCCGCGAGGTCGCCGGGTCCACCGTGCCGACGCGGCCCTGCCGGGTGACCCACCAGATGCGGCCGGTCCAGTCGGGCATCACGGAGGTGACCGGGTCGCAGGTACCGCTGGGCCACAGGTTGGTCCAGCTGACACAGTCGTGCGGCACCTGCGCGGTGAGGTCCCAGTCGTCGTCGACGGCGAACTTCCAGCTGCCGTCCGGGTTCCGGCTGTGCGAGAGGCGCAGGATGTGCCGGCGGGAGTCGGCCAGCACCGCGCGGTCGCGGTCGTCCAGGTAGAAGTAGGCGCCGCCCGAGGTGTCCTTGAAGATCTTGGAGAAGTCGAGGGAGGTGATGGCCTCGACCGTCGAGGAGCGCTGCGGGAGCTGGTACTCCGCGAGCGTCGCGAGCGTACCGGGTTCGAGCAGCTTGACCTTGAATCCGGAGAAGGTGCCGCACACCGTGACCAGGCGTCCGGCCGCGTCGAAGGTGGCGGTGGCGCACTCACCGCCGAGGGCGGCGATCTTCTCGCTCTTCACCTGCGGGTTCCTGCCGAGCGGGCCGGACCAGGGCGAGGTGGCGCTGCCGGCCGCGTCGGAGTGCATGCCGCTGCGGCCGTTGGGAGCGAGGAAGGGGTGCTGCGGCGGGGCCTGGCCCGGCAGCGGGGCGGCGGCCGCGACGCTGCCGTCGTAGTGGCTGATCAGGCGGTGGCCCGGAGCCTTGGGTATCTCCTCGGCCTGGGCGGGGGAGATCCCGTACATCGCCGTGAAGACGACCAGAGCAGGGAACACGGCGCAGTTCAGCGCTCTTCGGAACATCCGGAGTTCCTCTTTCTCATCAGGCGTGTTGACAGTGCGTATGACATCGCGCCGCCGCCAGACGCTAGATCGCACGGCCTGAGGAGTCCATGGAAGCGCCGGATGATTCATGAAGGCGCAACAGTCGATCAAGCCCGCCGGATCAGGGCCTGAGGCTGGAGACGGCTTGGGCGGTGGCCGAGAGACCGTCGTGGATGGTCCCCGCCATGCTGCTGCTCGCGAGGTGGAAGCCGAGCAGCACGCAGACGAGGGCGTGCGAGAACTTGAGGCCGCCGCTGCGCAGGAAGATCCATGCGAGGACGAGGAGCAGAACGATCACCGAGAGTGAGATCACCATCGAAACCTCCTGGGAGCGGCGCCCATGGTGGCGCACGAGGGGCCGCTTCCGGGCGAAAGCCGTGTCCGCCGAACGGGTGTTGACCGTCCGTGACGGGTGAGCGGTGCTTGACGCGCCGCGACGGCAGGGGTCTTGCCGGGGCGCCGACCGGCGTGCCATATATGTCTAGACCTTTACGAGGGAGCGGAAGCGAGGAGGTTTTGCCGTGCGCCGGACCGCCCTCGCGCTCGCCCTGCCGCCGGCCGCCGCGGTCCTCGTCCTCGCCGGCTGCACCGCGTCCGACACCACGCCCCCGCCGGCCCCCGCCGGGGTCACCGCGCAGGCCGGCAGCGCCACTTCGGTGCACGTGATGTGGCAGGATCCCGCCGCGGCCGACGGCGTCCGCAACTACCAGGTCTTCCAGGCCGGCCGGCTGGTACGGGAACTCCCCGCCGACAAGACGATGGTGGACGTCACGGGCCTCACCCCGCAGACCGCGTACGCCTTCACCGTCCGGGCGCGGGACGGCGCCGGGAACACCTCCGCGCCGAGCGCCGCGGCCCGGGCCACCACCCCGGCCGCCCGGGCCGAGGACCACCGGGCCCCCACCGCGCCGGCCCGCACCACGGGCCGCCCGGACGGCCCCCGGTCCGCCACCCTCTCGTGGACCGCGGCCACCGACGACACCGCCGTGACGGCCTACGACATCTACCAGGGGGGCATCCGGATCCACACGGCCGGCCCCGGCGAGACGGCCGCCACCCTGACCGGCCTCCAGCCGGACACCGCCTACACCTTCACCGTCCGGGCCCGGGACGGCGCGGACAACTCCTCCCCCGACGGCCCCGCGGTGGACCTGACGACCCCGCCCTCCGACGGCCAGGGGCCCGGAACCGCCCCCACCGGCTTCTCCGCGGCCGCCTCCCCCGGCGCCGTCACCCTGACCTGGACCGCCCCGGACACCGGCCGTGCGACCACCGCTTACGAACTCCACGTCAACGGACGGCCCGTCACCGTCATCCAGTTCGGCGCCGGCGCCGTTCCCCCGCCCGGCGGCACGGTGGAGCACCGGCTCACGGTGGCCGAGCCGGCCGGAACGGTGTGGGTCCTCAGGCTCCGCGCCCGGCTGCCCGACGGGAACTGGGGCGCCTTCAGCGCCGATCGGCGGATCGTACTCGCCGGCTGAGGAGCGCGCCGGTCGTTCCGGGGAGGTGACAGCGATCCGATCGAAGGGCACTGCCGGCAAAGAAGATCACGCACAATACATCCGTGTTCGGTGAGTACTCGTTCAACAAACAACAGGCGGACGGCCCAGACGGGCCGGACGGCGCGCCGTCGGCGGACTCGGCGGAGGCCGCGGACGCCGCAGAGGGCGGGGCCGACCCCGATTCCGTCTCCCCGGCAGGCCCGGGGAGGGCTGCGGGAGAGTTGCCGCCGGAGACGCCGGGCTTCTTCGGGCGGGAGAACGAACTGGCCGAACTGCACTGCCTGTTGCGGAACCGCAGGCTGATCACGCTCACCGGTGTGGGGGGCGTCGGCAAGTCCCGCCTCGCGCTGCGCGCCGTATCCGACGCCGAACAGGCGCGGCCCGACGGAATCTGGTGGGTGGACCTCTCCCCGCTGCGCGACCCCGCCCTGCTCACCACGACCGTCGCCCACGCCGTCGGACTCGCCGACCATTCCGCGCGCCCGCTCGACGAGGAGCTGTGCGCGTGGATGGCCGACAAGGAACTGCTCCTCGTCCTCGACACCTGCGAGCACCTGGTCGCCGCCTGCCGCCACCTGGCCGGCGAACTCCTGCAGTCGGCACCCGGACTGACGGTACTGGTCACCTCCCGGGAACCGCTCGACAGCCCCTGCGAGAAGGTCCTGCCCATCTGCCCGCTGCCCTGTGAGGGGCCCGACAGCGACGCCCTCGCCCTGTTCCGGGCCCGCGCCCTGGCGGCGACCCCGCAGGCCGCCGCCTCCTTCGACGAACCCCGGCGGGCCCGGATCGCCGCCGAGGTGTGCCGGCGGCTCGACGGGATTCCGCTCGCCCTCGAACTGGCCGGTGCCCGCCTGCGGTTGTGGAGCCTGGAACAGCTCGCCGAGCGGCTCGGCGCGCGCTTCGACGTTCTCTCCGACTCCGCGGCCGTGCTGCAACCCCGGCACCGGACGATGCGGACCGCGATCGGCTGGAGCCACGAGCTGTGCGAGCCGGTGGAGCGGCTGCTGTGGGCCCGGTTGTCGGTGTTCACCGGGGACTTCGACGTCGCGGCGGCCAGGGCGGTGTGCGCGGGCGGCCCGCTGCCCGCCTCAAGGGTGGAGCGGGTGCTCGCGGGCCTGGTCGCCAAGTCGGTCGTCCGGCGCTCCGAGGAGCGGGGGGCCGGGACCCGCTACCGGATGCTGGACACGATCCGCGAGTACGGCCACGACTGGCTGACCGAACTCGGGGAGGCCCCCGTGGTGGCCGACCGGCACGCCCACTGGTACGCCGCGCTCTGCGAGGCCGCCGACCGGGGCTGGCTGGGACCGGGCCAGCTGGACTGGTACCGCAGGATGAGCGCCGACCACGCGCAGCTGCGCACGGCGCTGGAGCACCTCCTCGGCACCGACCCCGTGGCCGCCCTGGAGATGGCCGGGGCCCTGTGGTTCTTCTGGTTCTCGTGCGGGCACGTGCACGAGGGCCGCGGCTTCCTGGAACGGGCCCTGCGCACGGCCCCGCCCACGGGAGCCGCGTACACCCAGGGACTGTGGGCGCTGGGGCTGACCGCCCTGCTCCAGGGCGAAATGGACACGGCACGGCGGTTGGGCGAGGAGTGCACTCGGGCGGCGGCCCGGCTGGCGGACCCGGAGCCGGAGCTGCGGGCTGCATATCTGCACGCGGTGTCGGTGCTGATGCCGGGCGACCCGGTGCGCGCACTGGAGCTGGCTGGGCCCCCGGCCCGGGCCGGGCACGGCGGCCGCACCGACGGCGTCGGCCGGCTGCTGTGCCGCCTGGCCACCGGCTACGCCCTGTGCGACCTCCAGCGGTACGAGGAAGCCGCCGAGGAGGCCCATGGCCTGCGCGAGGCCTGCACGGAACTCGGCGAACGCTGGCTGCGGGCCTACGCGGACTACATCCTGGCCGTGGCCGCCCTGGGACTGGGACACCACGGGGAGGCGGCCCGGCACGTACGGGCCATGCTGTCCGGCAAACGCATGCTCGGCGACCGCTTCGGCATCGCGCTCGGGCTCGACCTGCTGGCGGCAGCGGTCGCGGCCCTGGGCGACGGCGAACTGGCGGCGCGTCTCCTGGGCGCCGGGCACGCCTGGTGGCGCACCGTCGGGCGGCCGCAGATGGGCTCACCCTCACTGACGGCCCTGCGGGACCAGGGCGAGCGCCAGGCCCGCGCGGCGATCGGGGACGCGGCCTACGAGGCCGCGTTCCGGGGCGGCACGACGGCGTCCACCGGCTGACCGGCAGCCGGTGGACGGCAGATCCGCGTCGGCTCCCGTCAGTACGGGAGGGTTCTGCCCGACGGGGTGCGCAGGTCCAGGTCTCGGGGGGCGGGCTTGGGGACGGGTTTGCGGATCAGCTGCTGGCGCATGCGGCCTCCTCGCTCAGACCAGGGCAGGGCGGCGGGGTTCCACCGCACGGCCGTCGGGGAGCAGCTCACCGGTGTCGTCGAAGATCACCAGGCCGTTGCAGAGCAGGCTCCAGCCCTGCTCGGGGTGGAAGGCCACGGTGCGGGCGGCGTCGTGATCGGCGCTGTCAGCGGACGGGCAGGGGGGCTCGTGAGAGCACATGCGCACCTCCTCGCAAAGTGGGGCGGGAGGGCCGGTGGTCACCCGGTCGACTCCGCGATCCACGATGGCGGTGAGTATTACTGATCGCCGCCCCCGGACGGAACCCATATTCGAGGTCCAGTTCAGGGTGTGTATGCCCGCTTACCATGCGCTCATGCCCGCTGTTCGGATCGTTCACCGCACCCACCTCACGCCGGCCGAGGCATGGCTGCGGCTGACGGACTGGGAACGCCACGGCGCGCAGGTCCCGCTCACCCGGACGGTGATCGAAACGGCGTCGCCCACGCATGTCGGAACGCGGTTCACGGCACGCACCGGCGTGGGCAGGATCACCTTCGAGGACCCCATGGAGGTCGTCGTCTGGCAGCCGCCCGCCGCCGGGTCCGCGGGGCGGGTCCGGCTCGTCAAGCACGGGCGGGTGGTTCTGGGCTGGGCGGAGATCGAGGTCCGCCCGCTCCCGTCGGGCGGCAGCGAGGTCCAGTGGCGCGAGGAGGTGCGCGTACGGGGGCTGGGGCGGACCTTCGACCCGGTGCTCGCGGCGGCCGCCCGGCTCCTCTTCGGGCGGGCCCTCGCCCGCCTGCTGGCCGGCTGACCGTCCGGGCTAGGGTCTCGGTGATCACCGCGGCGGTGATCACCACGAGACCGAGGAGAACCCCGTGGCCACTCCGCCACCGCAGCACGGCGCCGGCCCGTACCCGCCGTACACCGCGCAGCAAGGCGCCCCGTACGCCGTCCCGCAGCAGCCGCCGGCCCCGTACGGGCCGTACCAGGGTGCCCCCGGCCCGTACCCCGCGCCGACCGGGTACGGCTGCCGCCTGTGCGGGGCGCAGCCGGCCGCTGCCGCTACCGTGCGGGGCCACCAGGGCCTGATCGTGCTGATGCGGTTCCTGAGCCTGCAGGGGCCGTTCTGCCGCGACTGCGGGCTCGCCACCTACCGCCGGATGTCCGGGGACACGCTGTGGCAGGGCTGGTGGGGTCCGCTGTCGTTCTTCATCACCCCGGTCACCCTGCTGGTGAACCTCGGCCCGCGCGCGAGCTTCCGCAGGCTCGCTCCCCCGACGGGCGGCTTCCGGCCCGCGATGGACCCCGGCAAGCCGCTGTGGCGCCGTCCTGCGGCGCTCCTCTTCCTCGTGCCGGTGGCGCTGTTCCTCTTGGCCGTGCCCACGCTGATCCTGATCGGCCTCGCGGCCGGCGACGACAAGCCGGTGACGCTGCGGACCGGGCAGTGCGTACGCAACGAGGGCGACTGGAACGACCAGAAGCTGCTCGTCACCGACTGCGGTTCGCCGAACGCCGAGTACCGGGTCCACTCGTACCCGTGCGACGAAGGGTTCATCGCCGACCTGAAGTACAGCGCGGACGGCAGCCACCACAGCTGCCTGACCCCGCTCCGCTAGCGGGTACGGCGGCGCCCCGGACCCGCACGGTGTCCGGGGCGCCCCCCGTCGTACGGCCCCGCGCTAGCGGATCGGCATGTCGGAGATCGTCCGCGCGATCACCAGCCGCTGGATCTCGCTCGTGCCCTCGAAGATGGTGTAGATGGCGCTGTCGCGGTGCATGCGCTCGACCGGGTACTCGCGGGTGAAGCCGTTCCCGCCGAGGATCTGGACCGCCTGGGCGGTGACCTTCTTGGCCACCTCGCTGGCGAAGAGCTTCGACATCGAGCCCTCCGCCGAGGTGAACGGCTTGCCCGCGACCGCCATCCAGGACGCCCGCCACACCAGCAGCCGGGCCGCGTCGATCTGGGTGCGCATGTCGGCGAGCTGGAAGGCCACGCCCTGGTTGTCGATGATCGGCCGGCCGAACTGGGTCCGGGTCTTCGCGTAGTCGAGGGCGACCTCGTACGCCGCGCGCGCGGTGCCGACCGCCATGGCGCCGACCGCGGGCCGGGAAGCCTCGAAGGTGGCCATGGCGGCGTTCTTCACGCGCTCGCCGCCGCCCGCCTTCGCCCGCTCGCGGGCCCGGGCGAGCCGCTCGTCCAGCTTGTCCTTGCCGCCGAGCAGGCAGGAGCCGGGCACGCGGACGTCCTCCAGGACCACCTCGGCGGTGTGCGAGGCGCGGATGCCGTGCTTCTTGAACTTCTGCCCCTGGGACAGGCCCGGGGTGTTCGGGGGCACGATGAAGGAGGCGTGACCCTTGGTGCCGAGGTCGGGGTCGACGACGGCCACCACGATGTGGACGTTGGCGATGCCGCCGTTGGTCGCCCAGGTCTTGGTGCCGTTCAGCACCCATTCGTCCTTGGCCTGGTCGTAGACCGCGCGCGTGCGCATCGAGCCGACGTCGGAGCCGGCGTCGGGCTCGGAAGAGCAGAAGGCCGCGACCTTGACGTCCGTCGCGTCCCCGTACATCTGCGGGATCCAGGTGCCGATCTGCTCCTCGGTGCCGTTGGCGACGACGCCGATCGCGGCGAGCCCGGTGCCGACGATCGACAGGGCGATGCCCGCGTCACCCCAGAACAGCTCCTCCATCGCCATCGGGATGCCGAGGCCGGTCGGGTCGAAGAACTGCTGCGCGTAGAAGTCGAGGGAGTAGATGCCGACCTTGGCGGCCTCCTGGATGACGGGCCATGGAGTCTCCTCACGCTCGTCCCATTCCGCGGCCGCGGGGCGGATCACGTCGGCCGCGAAGCCGTGGATCCAGTCCCGGACCTGCTTCTGGTCGTCATTGAGCTCCATGGTGAACTCCGCCATGTCCCCTCCACCTGTTGCATACAAGGGCACGTTACCAACAGTAACCCCTACGGTGACCACAGTCTGTTACCGGTGAGTAGCAAGTGTCAAGCCGGGTCCTCGGGGGGCAGCCGATTCGTTCGGCCGGGTGTGCGGGGTGTTACGTTGCGTGGGCGTCACGCACCATCGCAAGGGCGGGGAGAGAAACACGTCATGGAGACCACTCAGCAGGCCGGCGAAGCGGGAGCGGCCGACCGCCGCCGGCGGGAACTGCTCGAAGCGGCCGACCGGGTCGTGCTCAGGGACGGCCCCAAGGCCTCGATGAACGCCATCGCGGCGGAGGCGGGCATCACGAAGCCCATCCTCTACCGGCACTTCGGCGACAAGGCGGGGCTCTACCAGGCCCTCGCCGTCCGGCACACCGACGCCCTGCTCGACTCGCTGCGGGCCGCGCTCGACGCCCCGGCCGAACGCCGCAGCCGGGTGGAGTCCACCCTCGACACCTACCTCGCCGCCATCGAGGCCCGCCCGCAGGTCTACCGGTTCCTGATGCACCCGGCCGAGGACTCGCACACCGCCGAGCGCGGCTTCGACGTGGGGCTGCACTCGGCCCCGCTGCTGCGCAGGCTGGGCGAGGAGCTCGCGAAGGTGATCAGCGAGCGGGTGGACCTGGGCCCCGCCGGGGAACGCCTCGCCCGCGTCTGGGGACACGGCATCGTCGGCATGATGCACGCGGCCGGCGACTGGTGGCTCGGTGAACGTCCCTGCGAGCGCGCGGAACTGGTGGCAGGCCTGACGGACCTGCTGTGGGGCCGCCTGGCCACCGCGGGCAACCGCGTGGACGGCCCGGGCTTCTGAGGGCCGCGGGGTCCCCCCGCCGCCCCGGCCGGCTCAGCCCCGCCGGGCGCCGCCCCAGGGAGCCCGGCGGATCGCCCTGCGCAGACGCCGGGCGCGCAGCCCCGCGACCCGGTCCGCGTAGACGGTGCCGTCGAGGTGATCGCACTCGTGCTGGAGGCAGCGGGCGAAGAACCCGGTGCCGGTGACGCGTACGGGCGCGCCGTCGGACGTGACCCCCTCGACGACCGCGCGGTCGAAGCGGACCGTGCCCGCCTCCAGGCCGGGCAGCGACAGACAGCCCTCGGGGCCGCGGAACTCGTCCCCGTCGGCCGCCACCAGCCGCGGGTTGACGATGTGCCCGACGTGGCGGACGTCCTCGTCGTCGGGGCAGTCGTAGACGAACACGCGCTGCCCGACGCCGATCTGGTTCGCGGCGAGCCCGACGCCGTCGGCCGCGTACATCGTGGCGAACATGTCCTCGATGAGCCGGTCGAGAGCCGGGCCGAAATCGGTGACCTCCGCGCACACCGAGTGGAGCACCGGATCGCCCAGGAGGCTCATGGTGCGGACGAGGCCGGTGGTACCGGGGATGAGGCGCTGTCGCATGGCCGTAAGCCTACGACGGGCGAATATATGAGGAGATCTGCGGCGGCCCTGGGGCGCCGCGGTCAAGGCCCCGGCCGGTACTGGATAGGCTGGGGCCGACCGACGCAAGGAGGACAAGGGACGATGGCAGGCAACACGGAGCCGCTTTCGCCGCGGGCCAAGCTGGCCGTGACGGCGGGCAAGGCCGCGGCGGCGGTGTCGCGGGCCGCGGGACGCGGAAGCGGATCGGTGATCGGTGGCAAGGTCGCACTCAAACTCGACCCCGATCTCCTCGGCGCGCTGGCGCAGCATCTCGACGTCGTCCTCGTCTCCGCGACGAACGGCAAGACCACGACCACCCGCCTGATCGCGGAGGCCCTGCGGGCCAGCGGCCCGGTCGTCTCCAACGCCCTCGGCGCCAACATGCCGGCCGGCATCACCTCCGCACTCGCGGGCGGCTCGGACGCCAAGTACGGCGTCATCGAGGTCGACGAGAAGTACCTCGCCGGGGTGGCCCGGGACGTCACCCCCAAGGTGATCGCCCTGCTGAACCTCTCCCGCGACCAGCTGGACCGCGCCGCCGAGACCCGCATGCTGGCGGAGAAGTGGCGCGAGGGCCTCCAGGGCTCCAAGGCCGTCATCGTCGCGAACTGCGACGACCCGCTGATCGTGTGGTCGGCCTCCTCCTCGCAGAACGTGGTGTGGGTCGCCGCCGGCCAGGAGTGGAAGGACGACGCCTGGTCGTGCCCCTCCTGCGGCGGCGTCATGCAGCGCCCCGGCGAGGACTGGTTCTGCGGCGAGTGCGGCTTCCGACGCCCGACCCCGAGCTGGGTCCTCTCCGGCGACCACGTGCTGGACCCGCACGGCAGCGCCTGGCCGATCCACCTGCAGCTGCCCGGCCGCGCCAACAAGGCGAACGCCGCGACCTCGGCCGCCGTGGCCGCCGTCTTCGGCGTCCCGCCGCAGGTCGCGCTGGAGCGGATGTACCAGGTGCAGGCCGTCGCCGGCCGCTACGACGTCGTCACCTTCCAGGGCCGTGAGCTGCGCCTGCTGCTCGCGAAGAACCCCGCGGGCTGGCTCGAAACGTTTTCGCTGATCGACCCGCCGCCGACCCCGGTGATCCTGTCGGTGAACGCCCGCGGAGCCGACGGCACCGACACCTCCTGGCTGTGGGACGTGGACTACCCGCGCCTCGCCGGCCACCCGATCTTCGTGATCGGCGACCGCAAGCTGGACCTGGCCGTCCGCCTGGAAGTCGCCGGACTGGACTTCCGGGTGTGCGAGACCCTCGACGAGGCCGTGCAGCTGGCGCCGCCCGGGCAGATCGAGCTGATCGCCAACTACACCGCCTTCCAGGACGTGCGCCGCCGCGTCGGCAACTAGAACCCTCAAGGACAAAAGCATGAGCGACAACAGCCTGCGTCTGGTGTGGGTCTACCCGGACCTGCTGAGCACGTACGGAGACCAGGGCAACGCCCTCGTGGTGGAGCGCCGGGCGCGCCAGCGCGGCCTGGACGTGCAGCGCGTGGACGTGCGCAGCGACCAGCCCATCCCCACCTCGGGCGACATCTACCTGATCGGCGGCGGTGAGGACCGGCCGCAGCGGCTCGCCGCGGAGCGGCTGCTGCGCGACGGCGGTCTGGAGCGGGCCGTCTCGAACGGGGCGATCGTCTTCTCCGTCTGCGCCGGCTACCAGATCCTCGGCAACGAGTTCGTCAACGACATGGGCGAGCGTCAGCAGGGCCTGGGCCTGCTGGACGTCGTCACCGTGCGCGGCGAGGGCGAGCGGTGCGTCGGCGACGTGCTCGCCGACATCGACCCGCAGCTGGGCCTGCCGCAGCTGACGGGCTTCGAGAACCACCAGGGCGTCACGCACCTCGGCCCGACGGCGAAGCCGTTCGCCCGCACCCGTCTGGGCCGTGGCAACGGCACCGGCGACGGTACCGAGGGCGCGTACAACGACACGGTCTTCGGCACCTACATGCACGGACCCGTGATGGCCCGCAACCCGCAGATCGCGGACCTGCTGCTGAAGCTGGCCCTCGACGTGAACGCGCTGCCGCCCATCGACGACCGGTGGTACGAGGCGCTGCGCGCCGAGCGCATCTCGGCGGCGACGCAGCCGGCGTAACCTCCGCGCAGCCGTGCGTTCGGCCCGGATTCCCCAGGGGATCCGGGCCGACGTGCGTTCGCACGAACGGATCCGACCAGCATGTGGAGGATGGTTCAGTCCGGTGCGGATCCGCTTGTAGGGTGGCGGGTAGTTCCAACCGGACGACGTGGTCCGGTCGTCGGCCCACGTTGCAAAGGTCTCTTCCTGCCATGCGCATAGGTGTGCTCACTTCCGGCGGCGACTGCCCCGGCCTCAATGCCGTCATCCGCTCGGTCGTGCACCGCTCCGTCGTCGACCACGGCGACGAGGTCATCGGCTTCCACGACGGCTGGCGGGGCCTGCTGGAGTGCGACTACCGCAAGCTCGACCTGGACGCCGTGAGCGGCATCCTGGCGCGCGGCGGCACCATCCTCGGCTCCTCCCGTGTCCAGCCCGCCCATCTGCGCGACGGTGTGGAGCGCGCCCGCGGCCACGTCGCCGACCTCGGCCTGGACGCCATCATCCCGATCGGCGGCGAGGGCACCCTGAAGGCCGCGAACCTGCTCTCGCAGGCCGGTCTGCCGATCGTCGGGGTGCCGAAGACCATCGACAACGACATCGCCTCGACGGACGTCACCTTCGGCTTCGACACGGCCGTCGGGGTGGCCACCGAGGCCCTGGACCGGCTGAAGACCACCGCCGAGTCCCACCAGCGGGTGATGGTCGTCGAGGTCATGGGCCGCCACACCGGCTGGATCGCCCTGCACTCGGGCATGGCGGCCGGCGCGCACGCCATCGTGGTGCCGGAGCGCCCCTTCGACATCGAGGAGCTGACGGCGATCGTCGGCGAGCGCTTCTCCGCCGGCAAGCGGTTCGCGATCGTCGTGGTGGCCGAGGGGGCCAAGCCCCGGGCGGGCTCGATGGACTTCCAGGAGGGGGGCACCGACCAGTACGGACACGAGCGCTTCGCCGGGATCGGCAACCTGCTCGCGGTCGAACTGGAACGCCGCCTCGGCAAGGAGGCCCGCCCGGTGATCCTGGGCCACGTCCAGCGCGGCGGCACCCCGACCGCGTACGACCGGGTGCTCGCCACCCGCTTCGGCTGGCACGCGGTCGAGGCCGCCCACCGCGGCGAGTTCGGGATGCTGACCGCCCTGCGCGGCACCGACATCGAGATGGTGCCGCTGGCCGACGCCGTACAGACGCTGAAGACGGTCCCGGCGGAGCGCTACGACGAGGCGCAGAACGTTCTGTGACGTATCTGATGCATCCCCCCTTCTTCGTCACACGCTGAGGGGCGCCCCCGGACGCGGTCCCGTCCGGGGGCGGCACTACTGTGGTGGGGCACCACAGGTCAAGGGAGTGGACAGATGGATCACAGCGGTCACGGCATGGACATGAACATGGACATGGACCTGCCGCCGTTCACTCTTGGGCGCGGGCTGGAGTTCTCCTTCGACGCCTTCTTCCTGGTCGGTTCGCTGCTGGGCCTCGGGCTGTACCTGTGGGGTGTGGCGCGGCTGCGCCGGCGCGGGGACGCCTGGTCGGCGGGCCGGACCATCGCCTTCACCACCGGTGTGCTGAGCGTGGCCCTGATGATGTGCACCAAGCTGAACGACTACGGCATGGTCATGTTCAGCGTGCACATGGTCCAGCACATGGTGATCAGCATGCTCTCCCCCATCCTCCTGCTGCTCGGCGCACCGGTGACGCTGGCGCTGCGTGCGCTGCCGCCCGCCGCGCGGGGGGTGAAGGGGCCGCGCGAGCTGCTGCTGATGCTGCTGCACAGCCGCTACATGAAGGTGGTCACCCACCCCGTCTTCACGATCCCGTTGTTCATCGCCAGCCTGTACGCCCTGTACTTCACGCCGATCTTCGACTTCCTCATGGAGAGCAAGGTCGGCCACATCGGGATGATGGTGCACTTCCTCGCCGTCGGCCTGGTCTTCTTCTGGCCGATCATGGGCGTGGACCCGGGTCCGCACCGCCCCGGCTACGTGATGCGGATGCTGGAGCTCTTCGCCGGCATGCCCTTCCACGCCTTCTTCGGCATCGCCCTGATGATGGCGAGCCAGCCGATGATCAAGACGTACGCCAACCCGCCCGCCTCGCTCGGGGTCGACCCGCTGCTCGACCAGCAGTGGGGCGGCGGCATCGCCTGGGCGTTCAGCGAGATCCCCTCGGTGCTGGTGCTGATCGCACTGGTCTACCAGTGGTACCACTCGGAGCAGCGGGCGGCGAAGCGCGCCGACCGGGCCGCGGACCGCGACGGCGACCAGGAGCTGGAGGCGTACAACTCGTATCTGGCCTCGCTCCAGGCGCGTGGCCAGTAGCGCCGGAGCACCTTCGCGCGCCACCATGGGGCATGACCGGATCCGTTAAGGCGATGGCCGTCATGACCTTCGCCGCCCTGGTGGCCGTCGCCACGTACTCGGTGGCCCTCGGCAGCAACGGCTGGCTGTGGTTCGGCTGGGTGGTGCTGGGGCTCCTCACCGCCGGGATGGCGGCCTCCCGCAACACCTGACCCACCGGCCCCGCCGACCCGCGCCCGTCCGCGACGGGCGACGCGTCCGCTCGTCCTCTCGCCGTGCCCGTGCGGCGCCTCCCGGCCGATCGGCTTCTGGTTCTCCATGCCCATCCGGCACCGGGTGCGCCACACTGACGTGACCGCGAGGTGAAAGGACCGTGCCCAGGTGTTCTACCACTTGCTCAAGCATGTGCTGCTCGGCCCGCTGCTGCGGCTGCTGTTCCGGCCCAGGATCGAGGGGCTGGAGAACATCCCGTCCGAGGGGGCCGCGATCGTCGCGGGGAACCACCTGTCCTTCTCCGACCACTTCCTGATGCCCGCGATCCTCAAACGGCGGATCACCTTCCTCGCGAAGGCCGAGTACTTCACCGGCCCGGGACTGAAGGGGCGGCTGACCGCCTTCTTCTTCCGCAGCGCCGGGCAGATCCCGGTGGACCGCTCCGGGCGGGACGCCGGCCAGGCCGCGCTCCGCGAGGGCCTCGGGGTGCTGGCCAAGGGCGAGCTGCTGGGCATCTACCCGGAGGGCACCCGCTCGCACGACGGGCGGCTCTACAAGGGCAAGGTGGGGGTGGCCGCGATGGCGCTGGGGGCCGGGGTGCCGGTCATCCCGTGCGCGATGGTCGGCACCTTCGAGATCCAGCCGCCCGGGCAGAAGATCCCCAACATCCGGCGGGTGACGATCCGCTTCGGCCGACCGCTGGACTTCTCGCGGTACGCCGGACTGGAGGGCGAGCGGGCGGTCCTGCGGGCCGTCACTGACGAGATCATGTACGCGGTCCTCGAACTGTCCGGCCAGGAGTACGTCGACCGGTACGCCGCCGAGGTGAAGGCCGAGGAGGAGCAAGCGCGGAAGAAGGCCCGGCGCCGGATGCGCTGAGCCTTCTCCCGTACTGCTCCCTGCGGTTACTGCCTACTGCTTCTGCCCGAGCTCAGCCGAGTACGGCCGGGCCTGGCGCATGGCCGGCAGCTCCTCCTGCGCCGGGAAGGCGGACGCCGGAGCCTCGGCGAGCGCCTTGGCGGCGGCCGGGGCCGGGGCGACCGGAGCGGCGTGCGGGCCGCACGTCACGTCCTTCGCGTCGACCTTGCCGGTCAGCAGGTAGCTGTCCACGCGCGTGTTGATGCAGGGGTTCACCAGGCTGGTGACACCGTGCGAGCCGGCGTTCTGCTCGGTGATCAGACGCGAGCCGGCGAGGCGGCGGTGCAGCTCGACGCCACCCTCGTACGGCGTGGCGGCGTCGCGCTCGGACTGGACGATCAGGACCGGCGGCAGGCCGTGCTGGGCGCCGACCTCGATGGGCTTGCTCTGCTTGGACTTCCAGGTCGCGCAGGGCAGGTTCATCCAGGCGTTGGACCAGGTCAGGAACGGGTACTGCTGGTGCAGCTTGCTGTTGTCCCGGTCCCACTTGGCCCAGCTGGTCGGCCACTTGGCGTCGGCGCACTCAACCGCGGTGTACACCGCGTTGCCGTTCTCGGAGGCGACGTTGCCCGCGATGTCGGACATGTCCGGGGCGGTCGCATCGATCAGCGGCTTCTCGTCACCGGCGGCCCAGGCGCTGAACGCCGTGGCGACCGGCACCCACGAGGAGTCGTAGTACGGGGCACCCTGGAAGAAGCCGATCAGCTCCGCCGGACCGGCGACCCCGCCGAGCGGCTTGGCCTTGGCCTGGGCACGCAGCTGCTGCCACTTCGCCTCGACCTTGGCGCGGGTGTCGCCGAGGTGGAAGGAGGCGTCGTTCTTGGCGACCCAGTCCTGCCAGTCGTTCCAGCGCTTCTGGAAGGCGACGTCCTGCTCCAGGTTGGCCTGGTACCAGATGTTGTCCTGCTCCGGGTTGACCACGCTGTCCACGATCATGCGGCGCACGTGGGTCGGGAACAGGGTGGCGTAGACGCCGCCCAGGTAGGTGCCGTAGGAGACGCCGAGGTAGTTCAGCTTCTTCTCGCCGAGGGCGGCGCGGATGACGTCCAGGTCACGCGCGATGTTCGGCGTGGTCATGTACGGCAGCATCTCGCCGCTGCGCTCCTTGCAGCCGTCCGCGTACTCCGCGGCGAGCTTGCGCTGGGCGCTCTTGTCGGCCTCGGTGTCCGGGACCGGGTCCGCCTTCGGGGCCTTGACGAACTCCTGCGGGTCGATGCAGGAGATGGGCGCCGAGTGGCCGACACCGCGGGGGTCGAAGCCCACGAAGTCGTACGCCTTGGAGGTGTTGACCCACAGCGGGGACTTGGTGGTGACCCGGCGCGGGAAGCGCATGCCGGAGCCGCCCGGACCGCCCGGGTTGTAGATGAGCGCGCCCTGGCGCTCCTCCTTGGTGCCCGTGCTGACCGCACGGTCGAGCGCGAGTTCGATGGTCTTGCCGAACGGCTTGGCGTAGTCGAGCGGGACCTTGACCCAACCGCACTGGATCGGGGCCGCGAAGCCCCAGTCGGCGGGACAGTCCTTCCACTCGATCCCGGTGCGCGCGGCCCGGGCGGCGGCGAGCTGGACGCCCAGCGCCTCCGGAACCCCGTTGTCGCGGGTGGTCGCCGCCGCGGCCGGAGGGGCCAGCAGCAGACCAGCGGACAGCGCGCCGGTGATCAGAGTGGCAGCGCTCCCCAGCGCTGCTTTGCGTATCACGTGGTTGTTCCCCCTGCATCAGACTCGGCCGGGAGCGGCCGAGTTCAGTCGGGTTCGGTCGATGGTGCAGGTGGATCCTTCCGTCTGACCTACACCTGACAACAGAGCTCGGTCGTGTTCTTTGCCAACCCGATAACCGGAAAGGTGTGTACCGCTGAGCGGTGTCGGATTCGTCCCAGGTTTACTGTGCGATCACCAGCCGTACGTGCGACACGCCGCATCGAGTAGTTCCCGTAGCCGAAGGGCGTCGGGGGCCAGCGCCGTCACCAGCACCGCGGGACCGGCCAACGGAGTGACGGCGGCGAACTCCCCGAGCACCGCGGCGGCGGGCGGGGCCCCGGTGAACCGCGGGTCCACGAACAGGACCTGACCGAGCGCCCGGTGGCCGGCCAGCCCCGCCGGACCGTCCCAGCCGGCGGGCGCGCCCGGCCCGCAGGAGAGCTCCTGGTCCAGCAGCGGACGCCCGCCCCGGGTGACGGTCAGTCGGCTGCGCAGCAGGCCAGGGCCCTCCCCGGTGCGCCCCAGCACCTGCTCCTCGCGCAGCAGCAGCCGGGAGGTGGGGGCGAGTTCGGCGCGGGTGCGGACCCACAGGTCGCTGCCGCGGACGGAGACGAGCGGTTCCGGCAGCCACCGCACCGCCGCCTCCTCGGCCAGGCTCAGGTGTACGTCGTACCGCGCGGGCTCACCGCCGCGGCCGGGCAGCGCCAGCGTCGCCGCCGCCGAGGCCAGGGCGAGCCGCGCCCCCGGACCGGCGGTGGCCTCGACCCGGAGGTGGTCCCCGCCGAGCGGTGCGCTCATCGCGCCGACCAGCATGACGCCGGCCTCGTCGGCCGCGCCGCGGGTGCGGCGTAGCGCGAGGGGCCCCTCCCCGGCCAGCAGGGGCAGCGCGGTGCCGCCCCGGCCGTCGGCCACCGCCCCGATCCGGGCCGTGGCCCGCAGGCCGCGCGGAGCCGGGGCGGGGTGGGCGGCCGGGAGATCGGTGGAGAGGTCGGCGGGGTCTGCGGCCGGAGCGGCGGCCGGGGGCGCGCTGGTCACCGTACGGCCCAGGCGGCGATCCGCTCACGCACCCATGCGGCGACGGGGGCCACTCCCTCGGCGCCGCGCAGGGACTGGAAGACGACGGGGAGTCCACGGCGCTGCTCGGCGGCGTCGCGGGCCATCCGGTCGAGGTCGGAGCCCACGTGGGGGGCGAGGTCCGTCTTGTTGACGACCAGCAGGTCGGCGGTGGTGACGCCGGGGCCGCCCTTGCGCGGGATGTCGTCTCCGCCGGCCACGTCGATGACGAAGATCTGGGCGTCGACGAGCCCGCGGGAGAAGGTGGCGGTGAGGTTGTCCCCGCCGGACTCGACGAGGACCAGGTCGAGCGGGCTGTGCTCCCGGAAGGCGTCCTCCAGCTCCTCCACTGCTTCCAGGTTGGCGGAGATGTCGTCGCGGATGGCCGTGTGCGGGCAGGCCCCCGTCTCCACGGCGGCGATCCGCTCGGGCGGCAGCACGGCCTCGCGCAGCAGGAACTCGGCGTCCTCGCGGGTGTAGATGTCGTTGGTGACGACGGCCATGGACAGTTCGGCCCGCAGGGCGCGGCAGAGCGCGGCGACGGTGGCCGTCTTGCCGGAGCCGACGGGGCCGCCGAGTCCGATGCGCAGGGCGCGGCGCGAGCCGTCGGCCCGAAGCGGCGCGGCGCTGTGGGTGTGGCGCCGGGGGTAGGTCACACCGTGGTCGAGGTGCATGGTTCTCCTTGGGTGGGGTCAGGAGGCGAAGAGCCGTACGGGCCACTCGGCGTGGACCTGCGCCGAGATGTCCAGCAGCGGCGAGGAGGCGGCGGGCAGGGCGTCCAGGCCCTCGTGGCGGGCCAGCAGGGCGGCGCCCGCGGCCTGACCGGACACGGCGTCGAGTTCGGGGGCGAGCCCCGCCAGGACCCCGCTGGCCTCGAACGGGTCCAGGCCCAGCAGCCGGACGGTCGCGGTGGCGGGACCGCTGACGCTCTCGTACGCCGCGACGTGCGCGGCGTCCAGCGGCCCGAGCCCTGCGGCCCGGGCCGTGATGCCGAGGACGACGGGCTGGTGGGCCCCGCGCGGGAAGGCGGCGGCCAGCGCGTCCAGTTCGGCGGCGGGCCAGGTGGCCCGGGCAGCCCGCAGCAGCTGCCGGCCCAGCCGCCGCGCGGCGGTGCGCAGCGCGGGCGAGGGGGTGCGGGCGTCGGCGAAGGCGTCGAGCTCCGCCGGGTCGAGGCCGTGGGCGGCGGCCGCGGCGAGGCCGGCGGCGACCAGCCCCGCGGTGTGCAGGCGTCCCCGGCAGAACTCCGCGAGCGTGGCGGCGTCCCGGATCCGGCCCGCCTTGCAGGCGGCCTCCGCCCCGCCGGAGTGGGCGTGGCCGCCGGCGGGGAAGCGTCCGTCGGCGAGGACGAGCAGGGTGGCGAGGCTCATCGGGCCGTCCTCATCAGAAGAGGAAGTATCTCTGCGCCATGGGCAGTTCCACCGCGGGCGCCGGCTCGACGGCCTCCCCGTCGATGGTGACGGTGAAGGTGTCGGCGTCGACCTCGACCCTCGGCATGGCGTCGTTGTTGCGCATGTCCGTCTTGCCCACCTTGCGGGTGTTCTCGATGGCCACGAACTCCTTGCCGAGTCCGAGCCGTTCCGGGAGGTGGTCGTCGAGCGCGGCCTGGGCGGTGAAGTTGACCGAGTTCAGCCCGGGGGCCCGGCCGCGGCTGCCGAACATGGGCCGGGGCAGTACCGGCTGCGGGGTGGGGATGGAGGCGTTGGCGTCGCCCATCTGCGCGTAGGCGATCTGGCCGCCCTTGATGACGGCCTCGGGCTTGACCCCGAAGAAGGCCGGGGTCCAGAGCACGAGGTCGGCGAGCTTGCCGGTCTCGACCGAGCCGATCTCCCGGGCGAGTCCCTGGGCCACGGCCGGGTTGATCGTGTACTTGGCGACGTAGCGGCGGGCGCGGTGGTTGTCCGCGGGGCCGTCGCCGGGCAGGAAGCCGCGCCGCTTCTTCATCACGTGGGCGGTCTGCCAGGTGCGCAGCACGACCTCACCGACACGGCCCATGGCCTGGGCGTCGGAGGAGATGATGGAGATGGCCCCGAGGTCGTGCAGGACGTCCTCGGCGGCGATGGTGGACGGCCGGATCCGCGACTCGGCGAAGGCGAGGTCCTCGGGGACGGCCGGATTGAGGTGGTGGCAGACCATCAGCATGTCGAGGTGTTCCTCGATGGTGTTGACGGTGTGCGGGCGGGTCGGGTTGGTGGAGCTGGGCAGGATGTTCGGCTCGGAGACCACGGTGATGATGTCGGGGGCGTGCCCGCCGCCCGCACCCTCGGTGTGGTACGAGTGGATGGTCCGCCCGCCGATCGCGGCGAGGGTGTCGCCGACGAATCCGGCCTCGTTGAGGGTGTCGGTGTGGATGGCGACCTGTGCGCCGGTCTCCTCGCAGACGTCGAGGCAGGCGTCGATGACGGCGGGGGTGGCCCCCCAGTCTTCGTGGATCTTGAAGCCGAGTGCGCCGCCGCGCAGCTGGGAGTGCATTGCCTCGCGGGACATGGTGTTGCCCTTGCCGAGGAGCCCGATGTTGACGGGGTGGGACTCCAGGGCGGCGAACATCCGGGCGAGGTGCCAGGGTCCGGGGGTGACGGTGGTGGCCTTGGTGCCCTCGGCGGGGCCGGTGCCGCCGCCGACGAGGGTGGTGATCCCGGAGGCCAGGGCTTCGTCGATGACGGTCGGGGAGATGAAGTGGACGTGGGCGTCGATGGCGCCCGCCGTGAGGATCTTCCCGTTGCCCGCGATGATCTCGGTCTCCGGGCCGATCACGAGGCGGGGGTCCACCCCGTCCATGGTGTCGGGGTTGCCGGCCTTGCCGATGCCGCAGATCCGGCCGTCCCGGATTCCGATGTCGGCCTTGACGATGCCCCAGTGGTCGAGCACGACGACTCCGGTGATCACCGTGTCGGGTGCGCCCTCGGCGCGGGTGGTGCGGGCCTGGCCCATGGACTCCCGGATCACCTTGCCGCCGCCGAAGACGGCTTCGTCGCCGGAGCGTCCGGGTCCGCCGCTGAGGTCCTCCTCGATCTCGACGAAGAGGTCGGTGTCGGCCAGTCTGATCCGGTCGCCCGTGGTGGGCCCGAAGAGGTCGGCGTAGGCCTGCCTGTTCAGCTCAGCCATCGAGCGGCCCCCCGGTCTCCCCGCGCAGTCCGGGTACGGTGCGCAGCCCGGCCAGGGGTACGAGCTCCACGGCGACCGGAATGCCCGGCTCGAAGCGGACGGCGGTCCCGGCGGCGATGTTGAGCCGGAGCCCGTGCGCGGCGGCGCGGTCGAAGTCGAGACCGGGGTTGGCCTCGGCGAAGTGGTAGTGGGAGCCGACCTGGACGGGCCGGTCGGCGGCGTTGAGCACGGTGAGGCGGGTGACGGGGCGGCCCTCGTTGAGGCGCACCGGGCCGTCCCCGTAGGCGATTTCGCCGGGGATCATGGGAGGCGCTCCTCTTCAGACGATCGGGGCGTGGACGGTGACGAGCTTGGTGCCGTCCGGGAAGGTCGCCTCGACCTGGACGTCGTGGATCATCTCGGGAACCCCCTCCATCACCTCGGCCCGGCCGAGGACGGTGCGGCCGGAGGCCATGAGCTCGGCCACCGTCCGTCCGTCGCGGGCCCCTTCGAGGATGTGCGACGTGATCAGGGCCACCGCCTCGGGGTGGTTGAGGAGGACCCCGCGCGCCTTGCGCCGCTCCGCCACGTCGGCGGCGACGTGGATGAGCAGTCTTTCCTGCTCGTGCGGTGTCAGTTGCACTCGTATCACCAAGCTTCCAGGACAAGATCAACTCTGCGCGCCGGGCCGACACTAGCGGCCTTCAACACTCTGTTGACCTGCACATATCCGAGCCAAGCGTGTCTTGCCCAACGCAGGGAAAGGCTTTCCGTCCCGAGCACCGCCGCTTTGCCGACGGATGGGTGATCATTGACGGAAGGCCGTGGCCGACACGGTAGGGCCCGCGCTTTTCCGTCGCGTTAACCCACGTTTCGTCAGGGCACCCGGTTCAACTCCGGGCCGCCTCCGCAGCCGGTTCCGTATACGGGCCGGCCCCTTCAGAGGAGAGGTATGTTTCTCAACCCTGTCCGGCACATCACGTTCGACGCCCTGGAGCCGTACAAGGTCGCCACCTTCTGGTCCGCGGTGACCGGCTTCCCGATCCGCCCGGACGACCTGGCGGACGACGACGAGATCCTGCTGGAGCCGGGGCAGCCCGGTGTGCCGGGTCTGCTGTTCATCCGGGTGCCCGACGGCAAGACGGTGAAGAACCGGGTCCACTTGGACATCCAGCCGCCCACCGGAACCCGCGACGAGACCGTCGAGCGGCTGATCGGGCTCGGGGCGAAGCTCGTGGACGACCGGCGCAACGAGGACGGCACCGGCTGGGCGGTACTGGCCGACCCCGAGGGCAACGAACTGTGCATCGAGCGCAGCGCGGTGGAGCGGGGCCTGGTCTGAGCGGTGTTCAACAGCCGGTGGCGCTCGGCGCCGGGGTGTCCGCGCCGACCGGCCAGGGCAGGGCGATCCACACCGTCTTCCCGCCGTCCTCGGTCGGACTGACGGAGAGCCGGCCGCCCGCCTCGGCCGTGAGCCAGCGGATGATGACCATGCCCCGGCCGTTGTCCTGCTGCACGGCGGCCGGGAGCCGCCTGGGCCAGCGGGGGTGGCTGTCGGTCACACCGACGCGCAGCCATTCCCCGCGCTCCAGTCGGACGTCCACGGTGAAGGTGGGCGACTGGCCGAAGGTGTGCTGCACGGCGTTGGTGGCGAGCTCGGAGACGATCAGCCGGACGCTGTCGGCGGTTTCGGCTTCGTCGGGCAGCCCCCATTCGCCCAGCACGTCCGCGACGTAGCGGCGGGCGGCGGCGACCGAGGCGGGATCGCTCGGCAGAGTGACGGATGCTTCCTGGTGATCTGCCATGGAGACGGTCCCTTTCCCACCGGGGCGGATCCGCCCCGGATCTGTGCTGGACGCCAGAGTGCCACCCATCGTCCCGTCCGGGCTGCCGTTACCCCAAGATATGCATATATCTGTCGCTCAATGCGGTGAACTCTGCTACGGAAGAGCCTATTTGGGCGGCAGACTGGTGCGGTCTGTGCCGGTGGAAGGAGGCGGGTATGCAGCACGGTCCCGCGGTGCGTCGGCGCAAGCTCGGCGAGGAACTGCGCGCCCTGCGCGACCGTACCGGACTCACCAGTGGTGAGGCGGCCCGGATCGTCGGGTGGCACCAGTCGAAAATCAGCCGCATCGAGACGGGGCGCAGTGGCGTCAAACCGGAGGACATCCGGCTGCTCCTCGATGTGTACGCGGAGGTGGTGAGCCCCGAGCAGCGGGCGCTGTTGGAGGCCCTGTCGGCCTCGGCCGCGGGTCCCGGGCCGGGCGAGGAGACCGGGCGCGGGCGCCAGTGGTGGCACGACTACCGGGGGCTGCTGCCCCAGGAATACCGGGACTTCATCAGCCTCGAAGCAGGTGCCCGCTCCGCCCGTACCGTGGAACTCTCCGTGGTCCCGGGCCTGTTGCAGACCGCTGAGTACGCGCGGGCGGTGACCCGGGCCGCGCTGGGCGGGCTGCCGGAGCCGAAGGTGGACGCGCTGGTCGACGTACGGATGGCGCGGCAGTCGGTGCTGCGGGCCGATCCCCCGCTGGAGCTGAGCGCCGTCCTTGACGAGGCGGTGCTGCGCCGGCAGATCGGCGGGCCGGGGGTGATGGCGGCGCAGCTGAGGCATCTGGTGCAGGTGGGGCGGCTGCCCCAAGTGAGGCTCCAGGTGCTGCCGTTCAGCGTGGGGGGTCATCTCGGCCTGACCGGACCGTTCGTTATTTTCTCATTTCCGAACATCGCCGATCTGGATGTGGTGGTACTCGACCATTTGACGAGTAGCCTCTATCTGGAGCGGAAGGAAGACCTTGAGGCGTACAGCGCCGCGTTCCGCACCATCCAGGCGCACGCCCTCCCGCCCCAGGACTCGTCGGATCTCATCAGCGCACTCGCTGACGACGCGTAAGGAGGCACTCCCGTGTCCGCAACCCCCCTCTCCACGAGCGGACTTCTGATCAGCGCGCGGTGGCGGCGAAGCAGCCGCAGTACCGGAATGAACAACTGCGTGGAAGCGGCCGTCCTCGGCGACGGCCTGCTGGCCGTCCGCGACTCCAAGCGGGCGGACGGCCCGGCCGTGCTCTTCACCGGGCCGGCCTGGGACGGCTTCCTCGCATCCGTACGGGCGGACCTGCCCGCCTGACGCCCTAGAGGTCCACGGCTGCGGCCGGGGCGGTCGCAAGGATCGTCTCGACGGCCCGGCTGATCTCGTCCCCCGTGAGATCGGCCCGAGCGGTCAGCCGCAACCGGGAGATGCCGTCCGGCACCGACGGCGGACGGAAGCATCCCACGGACAGACCTGCCTCGCGGCAGTCGGCGGCCCAGCGCAGTGCCGCCGAAGCCGACGGGGCCCGTACCGACACCACGGCCGCGTCCGGCCTGGCCGCGGTCAGGCCGGACGCGGTGAGCCGCCCGTAGAGCCGGTCGGCCACCTCGCGGGCCCGTCCGGCCCGCTCCGGTTCCCGCACGAGCAGGCGCAGGCTCGCCAGCGCCGCGCCCGCCGCGGCCGGGGCCAGCCCCGTGTCGAAGATGAAGGTCCGGGCGGTGTTGACCAGGTGGCGGATCACCTTGGCCGGACCGAGTACGGCTCCGCCCTGGCTGCCCAGGGACTTCGAGAGCGTCAGCGTGGCGACCACCCCGGGTGCGCCCGCGAGCCCCGCCGCGTGCAGCGCGCCCCGGCCGCCCTCGCCGAGGACACCGAGCCCGTGGGCGTCGTCGACGACCAGGGCCGCGCCCTCGTCCCGGCAGGCCGCCGCGTAGCCGGCGAGCGGGGCGGCGTCCCCGTCCACGGAGAAGACCGAGTCGCTGACCAGCAGCGCCCGGCCGTCGTGCATGCCGAGCGTCTTGCGCGCGGCCTCCGGATCGGCGTGCGGGATCACGGCCGTCTCCGCCCGGGACAGCCGGCAGCCGTCGACGATCGACGCGTGGTTTCCGGCGTCGGAGACGACGAGAGTGCCCCGGTCGCTGAGCGCGGTGACGGCGGCGAGGTTCGCCGCGTACCCGGAGGACAGCACGAGCGCGGCCTCGAAACCGCAGAAGGCGGCGAGCTCGCGCTCAAGCTCCGCATGAAGCTCGGTCGTGCCCGTCACGAGACGCGAGCCGGTGGCCCCGGCGCCCCAGCGCTCCGCCGCGTCCCGCGCACCGCGCACGGTC
Source organism: Streptomyces sp. NPDC044571 (assembly GCF_040647115.1). Taxonomy (NCBI): domain Bacteria; kingdom Bacillati; phylum Actinomycetota; class Actinomycetes; order Kitasatosporales; family Streptomycetaceae; genus Streptomyces; species Streptomyces sp. NPDC044571. The sequence continues at coordinate 35,910 of NZ_JBEZBN010000037.1, read as the reverse complement.
TCGGGGTGCCGGGAGAGCCCGAGGTAGTCGTTGCTCGCCAGGTCCAGGAGCGGTGAGGAGGCCGGGCGCGGACGCAGGGTCCGGACCAGTCCGGCCTGCTCACGGGCCCGCTCCGCGCCGTCGATCCAGGCGAAGACGTCGGCGGGTTCGGGGTGGGGCTGGGGCATCGGCGGGTCCTCGCGTTTTGTCGGCTGTCCACAGACCTGCCTGACCCTAGTGGGCGGGACTTGAGTGTCAGATGTGGCGATCCACACACTCCGTTCCGGCCATGTTGTGCGATCTCTCCTTGGCCGGGAGTGGTCGTGTGGTCCAGGATCGGCGTCATGGACCTGCTGAACACCCTGGTGGACAAGGGGCTGCGGCGCGAGCTGCCGACCCGCGAAGAGGCGCTTGCCGTTCTGGCGACCTCCGACGATGAACTGCTCGACGTGGTGGCCGCGGCCGGCAAGGTGCGCCGCCAGTGGTTCGGACGTCGGGTCAAGCTGAACTACCTGGTCAACCTGAAGTCCGGGCTGTGCCCGGAGGACTGCTCCTACTGTTCCCAGCGGCTGGGCTCGAAGGCCGAGATCCTCAAGTACACGTGGCTCAAGCCGGAGGAGGCCTCCCAGGCCGCCGCGGCCGGAGTCGCCGGTGGCGCCAAGCGGGTGTGCCTGGTGGCGAGCGGGCGCGGCCCGACGGACCGGGACGTGGAACGGGTCGGCAAGACCATCGAGGCGATCAAGGAGGAGAACGAGGGCATCGAGGTGTGCGCGTGCCTCGGTCTGCTCTCGGACGGCCAGGCGGAGCGTCTGAAGGACGCGGGCGCCGATGCCTACAACCACAACCTCAACACGTCCGAGGCGACGTACGGTCAGATCACCAAGACCCACACCTACGCCGACCGTGTCGACACCGTGCAGAAGGCGCACGCCGCCGGCCTGTCCGCCTGCTCCGGTCTGATCGCGGGCATGGGCGAGAGCGACGAGGACCTGGTGGACGTCGTCTACGCGCTGCGCGAGCTCGACTCGGACTCGGTGCCGGTCAACTTCCTGATCCCCTTCGAGGGCACCCCGCTGGCCAAGGAGTGGAACCTCACCCCCCAGCGCTGCCTGCGGATCCTCGCGATGGTCCGCTTCGTCTGCCCCGACGTGGAGGTCCGGATCGCCGGCGGCCGCGAGGTGCACCTGCGCTCGATGCAGCCGCTCGCGCTGCACGTGGCCAACTCCATCTTCCTCGGCGACTACCTCACCAGTGAGGGCCAGGCCGGCCAGGCCGACCTGGACATGATCGCGGACGCCGGCTTCGAGGTGGAGGGCGCCGGCACGACGACCCTGCCCGCACACCGCTCCGACGCGGCGGTCCCGGCCCACGGGCCGTGCGGCTCCTCGGCGGCGGAGGCCGGCTGCGGCTCGGCCTGCGGCGGCTGCTCGGGCCACGACCACGAGCCCGTGGCCGCCCGGGCGGCGCAGGGGCAGGCCCCGGCGGGCGAGGTCCGCCCCGATCTGGTGGCCGTGCGCCGCCGCGGCGCGGGAACGGATCTCGCCCCCAATGCCTGATCCGCACCACCCCTTCACCCCCGGACCGCACCACCCCCCGCTGCCGGCCGCAGAACTGCTCGCGCTGGACCGGCAGCACGTCTGGCACCCGTACGGGCCGATGCCGGGGCGGCAGGAGCCGCTGGTCGTCTCCTCCGCCTCGGGGGTGCGGCTGCGGCTCGGTGAGCCTTCGCAGGGTCAGGACGAGCTGGTCGACGGCATGTCGTCGTGGTGGTCGGCGATCCACGGCTACAACCACCCGGCCCTGAACGAGGCGGCGACCGACCAGCTCGGGCGCATGTCACACGTGATGTTCGGCGGGCTCACCCATGAGCCGGCCGTCCGGCTGGCCGCGAAACTGGTCGAGATCACCCCGCCCGGCCTGGAGCACGTCTTCCTCGCCGACTCGGGGTCGGTCTCGGTCGAGGTCGCCGTCAAGATGTGCCTCCAGTACTGGCGCTCCATCGGCCGCCCGGCCAAGACCCGCCTGCTGACCTGGCGCGGCGGGTACCACGGGGACACCTGGCAGCCGATGGCCGTGTGCGACCCCGAGGGCGGCATGCACGAGCTGTGGTCGGGCGTCCTGCCGCGCCAGCTCTTCGCGGACGCGCCGCCGAGCGGCTTCGGCACGCCGGTGGACCCGGCGTACGTCGCGCACCTGCGCTCCCTGTTCGCGGCGCACGCGGACGAGGTGGCCGCGGTCATCGTGGAACCGGTGGTCCAGGGCGCGGGCGGCATGCGCTTCCACAACCCCGGGTACCTGCGCGTCCTGCGCGAACTGTGCGACGAGTTCGACGTGCTGCTCGTCCTGGACGAGATCGCGACGGGCTTCGGACGCACCGGCGCGCTGTTCGCGGCGGACCATGCGGGGATCACCCCGGACGTGATGTGCCTGGGCAAGTCCCTGACGGGCGGCTACCTCACCCTGGCGGCCACCCTCTGCACGGAGCGGGTGGCGGCCGGCATCTCGCAGGGCGAGGTGCCGGTCCTGGCCCACGGGCCGACCTTCATGGGCAACCCGCTGGCCACGGCCGTGGCGCTGGCCTCGATCGACCTGCTCCTCGGCCAGGACTGGCCGCGCGAGATCAAGCGCATCGAGGCGGGCCTGCTGGAGGGCCTGGCCCCGGCCCGGGAACTGCCGGGTGTCCGGGACGTCCGGGTGCTGGGCGCGATCGGCGTGGTCCAGCTGACGCACGAGGTCGACATGGCCGCGGCCACCCGGGCGGCGGTCCGGGAGGGCGTCTGGCTGCGCCCCTTCCGGGACCTCGTCTACACGATGCCGCCGTTCGTCACGGGTGACGCCGACGTGGCGCGGATCTGCCGGGCCGTGTGCGCGGCGGCGGAGGAGGGCTGACATGGCCGTACTCATGGTCTCGGGCACCGGCACGGAGATCGGCAAGACGGTGGTCACCTCGGCCGTCGCCGCGGCCGCGGTGGCCGCGGGCCGGTCGGTGGCGGTGCTCAAGCCCGCCCAGACGGGCGTGGGCCCGGCGGAACCGGGCGACGCGGCCGAAGCGGTCCGCCTGGCGGGTCCTTCGGTGACCGCCCTGGAACTCGCTCGCTACCCGGAGCCGTTGGCCCCGGACACGGCGGCCCGCCGCTCCGGACTGCCCCCGGTCTCCCCGGCCGCCGTCGCCGAGGCCGCGAACCGGCTCGCCGCCTCGCACGACCTGGTCCTGGTGGAGGGCGCCGGGGGCCTCCTGGTCCGCTTCGACGAGGCGGGCCACACCCTGGCGGACGCAGCCCGGCTGCTGGACGCCCCGGTCCTGGTGGTCGCCCCGGCGGCCCTCGGAACCCTCAACTCCACCACCCTGACCACCGAAGCCCTGCGCGCCCGCGGCCTGGAACCGCTGGGTGTGGTCATCGGCAGCTGGCCGGCGGAGCCGGACCTGGCCTGCCGCTGCAACCTGGAGGACCTCCCGTCCAGCGCGGGGGTCCCGCTCCTGGGTGCGGTCCCGGAGTCCTCGGGCAGCCTCCCGCCGGCGGTCTTCCGCACGGCGGCCCCCGGCTGGCTGGCCCCGACCCTGTCGGGCACGTGGTCGGCGTCCGCCTTCCAGACCGCCTGGCAGCCCTGACGCAGCCTGCTTCGGAGGGGACCGCTCCCGGTCCCCTCCGGAGCCGACGCGGAGAAAGCCGACCCGAGGAAGCCGGCCCGGAGAAGCCGACCCGGGGAAGCGGCCCGAGGAAGCCGATCCGACGGGGCCGGCACCAGCCCCCGGCTGCCGGGGATGCAAGTGCTCCGCGCGGGGAGACTCAACGTAGTCGTCCCCCGGGAGCCCCCATGCCGCCGCGCACCCATCACCCCGTCTTCGCCCGCCTCTACGCCCGAGCGAGCGCCGCCGCCGAACGGCACGCCACCCTCCCCGCCCTCCGCGAGGAGCTCCTGCACGGAGTGAGCGGTCGCGTCATCGAGATCGGTGCGGGCAACGGCCTCAGCTTCGCCCACTACCCGCGCGCCGTCTCCGAGGTGGTCGCCGTCGAACCGGAGCCCCTGCTGCGCCGGCTCGCGGCCGACGCCGCCCTGCGGTCCGAGGTACCCGTCGACGTCGTGCCCGGCTCCGCCGAAGCCCTTCCCGTCAAGAGCGATGCCTTCGACACCGCCGTGGCCTCGCTGGTGCTGTGCTCCGTACGGGACCTGCACCGCTCCCTCTCGGAGCTCCACCGGGTGCTCCGCCCTGACGCCGAGCTCCGCTTCTTCGAGCACGGCCGCGCCCCGACCCGCGGGATGGCCGGGGTCCAGCGCGCCCTGGACCGGACCGTGTGGCCCCACCTCTTCGGCGGGTGCCACACCGCGCGCGACCCGCTCGCCGCGATCGAGGCGGCCGGCTTCCGGATCGTCTCCTGCCGCAGCTTCCGGCTGCCCGCCCGCGGACCGGCCTTCCCCACCTCGTACTGCGTCATCGGCTCGGCCCGCCGCCCCTTCAGGCCCTGAACGCCTCCAGCGGCTTGACCCACCGCGTCCAGTGGTCCTCGGGGTGGTACCCGCCCGCGCTCCACGCTCCGTGGGCCTGCTCGTTCCGGTCGAGCACCATCGCGTCCGCACGGCGGCCGCCCAGCGCCGCGAACCGCTCCTCCGCGGCGGCGAGCAGCGCCGTCCCGATGCCCCGGCGCCGGTGCCCCGGGTGCACGGCGAGCCGGTACAGGTGGCAGCGCCATCCGTCGAACCCGGCGATCACTGTGCCGACCAGTTCGCCGTCGCGCCGGGCGAGCAGCAGGGCCTGCGGGTCGCGGGCGTACAACCGCTCGACCCCGGGAAGGTCGTCGCTGATACTCGTCCCCTCGGCCGCGGTCTTCCAGAAGTTCAGCACGGTGGTGAGGTCGGCGGCCGACGCAGGCCCGATATGAAGATCGCTCATGTCCGGATCCCACCATCGGCGGGTGCTCCGCCAAAAGAATGATCCGCTCTCTTTGCCCGTCCTTTACCCTAGGGGGAAGCGGCTCCCCGGATCCCTTTCGGGGCCGAGCCGAGGCCTCCGACGAAAGGTGTGAGCCTCCGCCCATGGGCGAGCCTCCCGGTACCCCCGACCACCGATCCGGCACCCGATACCGCGCGGCAGCCGGCCGCCGGGCTGATCATGGGACGGAGGTGACCGGACGATGACCGAAGTGCTCCTGCTCGCCGTGGCGCTGCTGCTGTGCCTTGCCTGCGGCGCCTTCGTGGCGGCCGAGTTCTCGCTGACCACCGTCGAGCGCAGCGAGCTGGAGAGAGCCGTCGAGCGCGGTGAGCGCGGGGCGGAGAGCGCCCTGGCCGCCGTCCGCAGCCTGACGTTCCAGCTGTCCGGGGCCCAGCTCGGCATCACCGTGACCGGCCTGGTCATCGGAATGATCTCCAAGCCTTCGATCGCCGCCCTGCTCCAGGGCCCGTTCGAGGCCATGGGCCTGTCCCCGGGCGCCGCCTCCTCCACCGCCCTGATCCTGGGCACGGTGCTGTCGACCGTGGTCCTGATGGTCGTCGGCGAGCTGGTGCCGAAGAACTGGGCGATCTCCTCCCCGCTCGCCGTCGCCAAACGCGTGGCGACGATGCAGCGCGTCTTCAGCCGGGCCTTCAAGCCGTTCATCAGCCATCTGAACACCACCGCGAACCACATGGTCCGCCGGTTCGGCATGGAGCCGGCCGAGGAGCTGGCCTCCGCCCGCACCCCGCAGGAGCTGGTGGCCCTGGCCCGTCACTCCGCGAAGGCGGGCGCACTGGAGAAGGACACCGCCGAGCTGTTCGTGCGGACCTTGAACCTGGCCGACCTGACCGCGGAGAACGTGATGACCCCGCGCGTCCAGGTCACCGCCCTGGACGTGCAGACCACCGCCGAGGACGTGGCGAACGCGACGCTCGCGACCGGGCTGTCGCGCTTCCCCGTCTACCGCGGCACCCTCGACGAAGTCGTCGGCACCGTCCACATCAAGGACGTCCTCGCCCTGCCCGCCGAGCAGCGGCGCCTCCACCCGGTCTCCCGGCTGCTGCGCCCGCCGCTCCTCGTGCCCGAGTCCCTGACCGTGGACCGGCTGCTGGACCGGTTGTCCGGCAAGCAGACGATGGCCGTGGTCATCGACGAGTACGGCGGCACGGCCGGGGTGGCCACCCTGGAGGACATCGTGGAGGAAGTCGTCGGGGAGGTGCGCGACGAGCACGACCCGCACGAGACCCCCGACCTGGCTCCCGCCGGTACGGATGCCGCCGGGCGCGTGCTCTACTCCGCCGACGGCGCCGCCCGCACCGATCAGCTGCGGCAGATCGGGCTGCGGGTGCCGGACGGGCCGTACGAGACCCTCGCCGGGCTGATGGCGACCGAGCTGGGCCGGATCCCGGCCGTCGGCGACACCCTTGAGCTGGACGGCTGGCAGCTGGACGTGGTGGACGCCACCGGGCGCCGCGCCGCGCGAGTACTGCTGCACATGCCGGCCGCGCCCCCGCACCCCGTGGACGAGGAGGGGGCCCGATGACGGTCCTGCAACTGCTGATCGGCCTGGCGACCCTGGTCGTGAACGCCTTCTTCGTCGGCGCCGAATTCGCCTTGATCTCGGTCCGGCGCAGCCAGGTCGAGCCCTACGCCGAGCACGGCGACCGGCGGGCGCGCTCCGTGCTGTGGGGCCTGGAGCACGTGTCGGCGCTGATGGCGGCCGCGCAGCTGGGCATCACGCTGTGCACCCTGGTGCTCGGCGTCGTGGCCGAACCGGCCATCGCGCACCTGCTCACCCCGCTGTTCGACCTGGTCGGCGTGCCCTCGGGGGTGACGCACGCGATCTCCTTCGTGGTGGCGCTGGCCCTCGCGACGTACCTGCACATGCTCTTCGGCGAGATGCTGCCGAAGAACGTGGCCCTGTCCGAGCCGGTGCGCACCGCGCTGCTGCTGGGACCACCGCTGGTGACCCTGGCGCGGGCGCTGCGGCCGGTGATCTTCGCGATCAACGCCTTCGCCAACACCCTGCTGCGCCTGTTGCGCGTGGAGGCCAAGAGCGAGGTGTCGGCCACCTTCTCGGACGACGAGCTGGCCCGGATCGTGAAGGACTCCAGCGCAGCGGGGCTGATCGACGACCGGGCGAGCGAGCGGCTGCACGACGCCCTGGAGCTGGGCCGGCGGCCGGTCAAGGACGTGGTGCTGCCCTCGGTGCGGGTCGTCGTGGCACGGGAGGGCATCACGCCGGCAGGGCTGGAGCGCCTGTCGGCGGAGTCCGGCTACTCCCGCTTCCCCGTGATCGACGGGCAGCACCGGATCCTCGGCTACCTGCACATCAAGGACGCCCTGGATGCGAACGGGCCCGAGCGCGACCAGCCGTTCCCGGTGTCCGCGCTGCGCCAGATCGCCCAGGTGCGGGCGGAAACCCCGCTGGACGACGTACTGACCGCGATGCGGCGCAGCCGGACGCACCTCGCGGCGGTCCTGGGGCCGGCCGGTGTGATGACGGGCCTGGTGACGATGGAGGACGTGCTGCGCGAGCTGTTCGGCAGGCCCGCCTCGGCCTGAGCCTCCCCGCCCGAGCACTGCGGACCCGGCCTGCCAGGACGGCAATACCTCGCGGTAACATCGCTGCCCCATGGAAATGAATGCCTCCTACACCAGCTTCGTCGCGGTCGGCGACTCCTTCACCGAGGGCATGTCCGACCTGCTGCCCGACGGCTCCTACCGGGGCTGGGCCGATGTGCTGGCCGCCAGGCTGGCCGCGCGCGAGCCCGGCTTCCGCTACGCGAACCTCGCGGTCCGCGGCAAGCTGATCGGGCAGATCGCCGAGGAGCAGGTGCCGGTGGCGGCAGCGATGCGCGCCGATGTGGTCACGCTGGTGGGCGGGCTGAACGACGCGCTGCGGCCCAAGGTCGACATGGGGCGGGTCCGCGGGCACCTGGAGAAGGCCGTCAGCCTGCTGGCCCCGTCCTGCGGGACGCTGGTGCTGATGCGTTCGGCGGGACGCAACGGGCCGGTGATGGAACGCTTCCGGCCGCGCATGGAAGAGCTCTTCGCCATGGTCGAGGAGCTCGCCGCGCGGCACGGAGCGCGGGTGGTGGACCTGTACGGGGCCGACGTCCTCGGTGACCCCCGCATGTGGGACGTGGACCGGCTGCACCTGACGGCCGAGGGGCATCGACGGGTGGCGGAGGCGGTCTGGCAGGCGCTGGGCCTGCCGCCCGAGGAGGACTGGCGGGCCGCGCTCGCACCCGCCGTGGCGCCGGGTTGGGCGGTGCGCCGCTCCCAGGACCTGAGCTTCGCGCGGCAGCACCTGCTGCCCTGGATCGGCCGCCGGCTGACGGGCCGCTCCTCCGGGGACGGCCGTCCGGCCAAGCGCCCGAAGCTGCTGCCGTACGAAGCGAGTGCGAGCGAGCCGCTCTCGTAGCAAGGCACAATCGGAGCCGGGGTCCCTACCTGCGTAAACACACAGCGGCGGCCCAAGTAGAATCCCTACACGTGACAGCCAAGCCCCGCATCCCCAATGTCCTGGCCGGCCGCTACGCCTCCGCGGAGCTCGCCGTCCTGTGGTCCCCCGAGTACAAGGTGACGCTGGAGCGGCGGCTGTGGCTCGCCGTCCTGCGCGCCCAGAAGGACCTCGGCATCGAGGTCCCGGACGACGCCCTCGCCGACTACGAGCGCGTCCTGGAGACGGTCGACCTTGCCTCCATCGCCGAGCGCGAGAAGGTCACCCGGCACGACGTGAAGGCCCGCATCGAGGAGTTCAACGCCCTCGCCGGCCACGAGCACGTCCACAAGGGCATGACCTCGCGCGACCTCACCGAGAACGTCGAGCAGCTCCAGATCCGGCTCTCGCTGGAGCTGGCCCGCGACCGCACCGTTGCCGTCCTCGCCCGCCTGGGCAAGCTGGCCGGCGAGCACGCCGAGCTGGTCATGGCCGGCCGCTCCCACAACGTCGCCGCGCAGGCGACCACCCTGGGCAAGCGCTTCGCCACCGCCGCCGACGAGCTGCTGGTCGCCTACGACCGCCTGGAGGACCTGCTCGGCCGCTACCCGCTGCGCGGGATCAAGGGCCCGGTCGGCACCGCGCAGGACATGCTCGACCTGCTGGGCGGCGACGCCGCGAAGCTCGCCGAGCTGGAGCAGCGCATCGCCGCCCACCTCGGCTTCGCCCAGGCCTTCACCTCGGTCGGCCAGGTCTACCCGCGCTCCCTCGACTACGACGTGGTCACCGCCCTGGTGCAGCTGGCCGCCGCCCCGTCCTCGATCGCGAAGACCATCCGCCTGATGGCCGGCCACGAGCTGGTCACCGAGGGCTTCAAGCCCGGGCAGGTCGGCTCCTCCGCGATGCCGCACAAGATGAACACCCGCTCCTGCGAGCGCGTGAACGGCCTGATGGTCATCCTGCGCGGCTACGCCTCGATGACCGGCGAGCTCGCCGGCGACCAGTGGAACGAGGGTGACGTGTCCTGCTCGGTGGTCCGCCGGGTCGCCCTGCCGGACGCGTTCTTCGCCTTCGACGGCCTGCTGGAGACCTTCCTGACGGTCCTCGACGAGTTCGGCGCCTTCCCGGCGGTCGTGGCCCGTGAACTGGACCGATACCTCCCCTTCCTCGCCACCACCAAGGTGCTGATGGGTGCGGTGCGTGCGGGTGTGGGCCGCGAGGCCGCCCACGAGGTCATCAAGGAGCACGCGGTGGCCTCGGCCCTCGCCATGCGCGAGCAGGGTGCCGAGCGCAACGAGCTGCTGGACAAGCTGGCCGCCGACGAGCGGATGCCTCTGGACCGTGCCCAGCTCGACGCCCTGATGGCCGACAAGCTGTCCTTCACGGGCGCGGCGGGTGACCAGGTCACCGCCGTGGTCTCCCGTATCGAGGCCATCGCCAAGCAGCACCCGGAGGCCGCCGGGTACACGCCGGGGTCGATCCTCTGACCCCCGACGAGCTTGCCGCCGCCCGTGACCGCGTCATCCCGGACGTGGTCGCGGGCGGTCTGCGCGTGCTGTTCTGCGGGATCAACCCGGGTCTCCTCTCCGCCGCGACGGGCCACCATTTCGCCCGCCCCGGCAACCGCTTCTGGCCCGTCCTGCACCTCTCCGGCTTCACCCCACGCCGCCTCGCCCCCGCCGAGCAGGAAGAACTGCTCCACTACCGCCTCGGCATCACCAACGTCGTCGCCCGTGCCACGGCTCGCGCCGACGAGCTGAGCGCCGAGGAGTTCCGCGAGGGCGGGCGCATCCTGACCGCCAAGGTGGAACTCCTGCGCCCCCAGTGGCTGGCCGTCGTCGGAGTCACCGCCTACCGCACCGCCTTCGGCGAACGCAGAGCGCAGATCGGCCCCCAGGACCGCACGATCGGCTCCACCCGCATCTGGGCCCTGCCCAACCCCAGCGGCCTCAACGCCCACTGGACCGCGGAGTCCATGGCCCAGGAGTACGCCCGCCTCCGCGCCGCGGCGGAGTCATCCACCGAGCCGTAGGGCCTACGGCGGGTCGATCACGGTCACCGCGGCCATCAGCTGCGGTGAGTGGTCGGTCCCCCAGCGGGCCTCGTAGACCGCGACCCAGCGGTCGCCGACCCGCCAGAGGCACAGGTGTCCGCCGGTGTCAGCGATCTCCTGCCACGGCTGTGCCGCCTCCTCCTGCATCCTGAGCCGCAGACCGGCGAGGCTGAACCGGTGCGGTTCTCCCCACCGCTCCTCCAGCCGGTGGGTGAGCGCCTCGTACTCGGCGGCCACCTGTTCCTCGTGGACCACCCGGTCGGCGGCGTCCTCGTCCCCGTACCACCGGCTCCCGCCCAGCTCGGCGAGGTGGTACCCGGGTCCGCTGACACCCACGTCGGACCTGCCCCGGACATCGGGGAAATCGCGCGTCCGGAGCCGGTCGATCGTGTCGAGATGCTCTGCCGTGGTCATGTCGTCAGTATTCCGGTGGCCACTGACAACTGGCCCTGCGTCATACGTCCCGTCGCCGCACCGCCACCCAGCCGCCGGTCAGGGCGGCCGCCGCCCACAGCGCCATCACGCCGAGCCCGCTCCAGGGGCCGAGATCGCCGAACATCTCCATGCGCATCACCATCTGACCGGCCCGGTCGGGCAGGAACTGGGCCACGCCCGCGGCCTTCGCGCCGATGATGAAGGAGACCATCAGGATGAAGGGTATGAGCAGGCTCAGTACCGCCGTCGCGCTGCGCAGCACGGCCGTGAGTCCGGCCGCGAACAGGGACATGAGCGTGAGGTACAGACCGCAGCCGACGATGGAGCGGTAGGTGCCCGGGCTGCCCAGCTCCAGGGTGTACGGGCCCATGAAGGCCTGGCCCGCGACGAAGGTGACCAGCCCGGTGATCTGGCCCGTCACGAGGGCAAGTCCGGCGATGACGGCCATCTTCGACAGGTAGAAGCGGGTGCGGTTCGGCACTGCGGCGAGCGAAGTGCGCAGGGCGCCGTTGTGGAACTCGGCGGACAGTGCCGTCGCGCCGAACGCGATGGCGGCGATCTGGCCGAAGTTGAGGCCGTAGTAGGCCGCCAGAAGCGGGTCGTCACCCATACTGCCGGCCTCGGCGTCGCCTATGAGCGCGGCCGTCAGGGTCTGGATTCCCGCGGTGGCGACGAGGATCGCCGTCAGCGCCCCGAGGGTGGAGCGCAGGGACCGTATCTTGATCCATTCCGAGTGCAGGACGGGGACGGTGGGCAGAGCGCTGCTCATGGCATGGCCTCCTAGGGCGCAGGTAAGGGTCAGGGGGTGGCGGCGAACTGGGCGTGGCCAGCCGTGAGATCGAGGTAGGCCTGCTCCAGCGAGGCGCGCTCGTCGGAGAGTTCCAGCACGGGGATGCCCTCGCGGGCGGCCATGCTGCCGATCTGCTCCGCCTGTATGCCGTCGACGGTCCATCGCCCGTCATCGGTGTCCGCCATCTCGAAGCCGTCCCGGGCGAGGGCTGCCCGCAGCCGGATCGGGTCCGAGGTGCGCAGGCGCACCCGGGGAGTGCTGCGGGAGTCGATGAACTCCTCCATCGAGGTGTCGGCCAGCAGCTTTCCCTGCCCGAGCACGACGAGGTGGTCGGCCAGAGCCGCCGTCTCGGACATCAGGTGGCTGGAGACGAGGACCGTGCGGCCCTCGGCCGCCAGGGCGCGCATCAGCTCGCGGATCCAGATGATGCCCTCCGGGTCGAGGCCGTTGGTCGGCTCGTCCAGCAGGAGCACCCCCGGGTCCCCCAGCAACGCAGCGGCTATGCCGAGTCGCTGACGCATGCCGAGCGAGAAGGTCTTGATCCGCCGCTTGGCCGCCGAGGCGATCCCGGCCTGCTCCAGTACCTCGTCGACCCGGCTCCTCGGGATCCGGTTGCCGGCGGCGAGGAAGCGCAGATGCTCACGGGCGGTGCGCTCGCCGTGGGCGGCCTGGGCGTCCAAGAGCGCGCCGACCCGGTGGAGCGGGTCGGAGAAGTCCGTGAACCGCTGCCCGCCGATGGTCGCGGTACCGGAGGTGATCCGGTCCAGGCCCAACAGCAGGCGCATCGTGGTCGACTTCCCTGCGCCGTTGGGGCCGAGAAAGCCGGTGACCCGCCCGGGCAGGACGTCGAAGGTGAGGTGGTCGACGGCCCTGACACGGCCGTATTCCTTGGTGAGTTCCCTGATCTCGATGCTGTTCATGCCTCAAGACTCGCCGCCGGCCCCACCCCCCTCCCTCCCCCATGCGAGGGTGCCGTCTCCCCCACATGGGGGAGACGGCCGTGAGCTGCACACTGCCACCATGGGGGCATGTACAGACTGCTCCTTGCCCCGCTTCAACCAGTGACGTACTCGCGCTGGGTACATCTGTGCGTGCCCATCCTGATGTTGGCCGTCTGGATGTTCATAGAGCCCGAGGCGCCGTGGTTTCCCCTGCTGATCGTCATACCTCTGGGACTGATGCCCTGGATGCGCCTGGCCGAGGGACTGCAGGCACGGTTCCTGCTCACCCCGAACGACCGGGACTCCGCGGACAGCGGTATCAGCGCAGCCAAGTCCGCGCGGTGGAGCGACCGGTGGCGGACCCTTCTCTGGCTGGAGATACGGCTCGTCGTCTCGCTCATGGCGATGCTCGCGACGGTCTGGCTGCCGCTGTTCACCGCAGAGCTGATCGGGACGTCCCTCGGGAAGACGCTCGCCACGGACGTCCGGCTGCCCTTCACCCCGTCGCCCTGGGCAGCCGCTCTGCTGGCCCCGGTGCCGTTGGTCCTGCTGATCGTCATCGTCGTTCTGCTCGGCGAGCTGATGACCGCGATGGCGCGCCGGCTGCTGGGGCCTTCGGCGGCCGAGCGGGTCAGCGCGCTGGAGGCGCGTACGGAGCAGCTGTTGGAGAGGACCCGTATCGCGCGGGAGCTGCACGACTCGATCGGGCACGCGCTGACCGTCGCGGTCGTTCAGGCGGGGGCGGCGCGGGCCGCGGGCGACCCGGAGTTCACCGATCGGGCGCTGAGCGCGATCGAGGACACGGGCCGGGCCGCGCTGGAGGACCTGGAACGGGTCCTGCTCGTGCTGCGGGAGTCGGCGCAGCCGCCTTCGCAGCGGCCGACGCTCGCGGAGGCCGACCGCCTGCTGGAGTCGGCCCGGGCCTCCGGAGCGACGGTCGACGCCGAGTTGACGGGGCCGCTGGAGCGGTTGCCGGGCCCGGTCACCCGGGAGGGTTACCGGATCCTGCAGGAGGCCCTCACGAACGTGCTGCGGCACTGCGGTCCGGTTCCGGTCCGGGTGCGGGTGGAGGTGGCCGTCGGCAGGCTGGATCTGGAGGTGACGAACCCACTGCCGCAGCAGCCCGTCCTGGTGACCGGCACCGGGAGCGGGCTGCGGGGGATGCGGGAGCGGGCCGCGCTGCTCGGCGGAGAGGCCGACTCGGGCCCCTTCGAGGGCAGTTGGAGGGTGCGCGCGCGGCTTCCGCTGGAGCGAATACGCTGACCGGATGCCGGTTACCGTACTGCTCGTCGACGACGAACCCCTGGTGCGCGCAGGTCTGCGTGCCGTTCTGGATTCCCAGCCCGACATCGAGGTGGTGGGTGAGGCCGCCGACGGCGCCTCCGTGGTCCCGCTGGTGCGGCAACTGCGGCCGGACGTGGTGGCCATGGACGTGCGGATGCCGCTGCTCGACGGGATCGAGGCGACGCGGGCGGTCCTGCGGACCGTGGACAGTCCGCCGAAGATCCTCGTGGTGACGACCTTCGAGAACGACGAGTACGTCTACCAGGCCCTGCGGGCCGGGGCTGACGGGTTCCTGCTGAAGCGGGCGCGGCCCTCGGAGATCGTCCATGCGGTACGGCTGGTGGCGGAGGGCGAGACCCTGCTGTTCCCGGCGGCGGTGCGGGCCCTCGCCGCCGAGTACGGAAACCGGCAGGCACGGGCGGTGCTGGAGCGGGCCGCGCTGACCGAGCGGGAGGAGGCGGTGCTGCGACTGATGGCGAAGGGGCTGACGAATGTGGAGATCGCCCGTGAGCTCATCGTCGGTACGGAGACGGTGAAGTCCCATGTGAGCGCGATCCTGGGCAAGCTCGGGGCGCGCGACCGGACGCAGGCGGTCATCACGGCGTACGAGTCGGGGTTCGTCGCGCCGGCCTGAGGGGAGCGACCGGTTCCGGCCGATGGGGGGCTGGTTATCGCCGCCGCACCGGGTGGGCAGTACGATCCGGCAGACAGGCTCGCCATCTGGGAGGACACACGTTGGGGCAGCTGACCGGCGGGGATCCCTCTCTGCTCCGGCGGATCAATTCGGCCGTGGTGCTGCGCGCACTGCGGGCGGCGGATGCGCCGACCCTCACCGACCTGACCCGGGTGACCGGGCTGTCCCGGCCGACCGTGGAAGGCGTGGTCGAGGGGCTGATCGCGGCCGGGCTCGTCGTCGAGGCCGCTGCGGAGGAAGGCGCGCGCCGGCAGGGTCGCCCCGCCAGGCGCTACCGCTTCCGGGCCGAGGCAGGGCACCTGCTGGGGATCGAGATCGGCTCGCACCGGGTGGCGGTCCTGCTGTCCGGCCTGGACGGCCGGGTGATCGGCGCCGGCACCAAGGAGGTGTCCGAGACCGCCTCGGCCGACGAACGGCTGGAGCGGGTGCGGGCGGCGGTGGCCGACCTGCTGCGGCGGGCCGGAGTCCCACGGGATTCGCTGCGGGCGGTCGGGGTCGCGAGCCCCGGAATCGTGGAGGCGGACGGCACCGTGCGCCTCGGCACGGCTCTGCCCGGCTGGACCGGTCTGCCGCTCGGGGAGCGGCTGCGGCGTTCCTTCCGCTGTCCGGTGCAGGTGGAGAACGACGCCAATGCGGCGGCGGTCGCCGAGCACTGGAAGGGGGCTGCGCAGGAAACCGACGACGTGGTGTTCGTGATGGCGGGGCTCAGCCCCGGAGCAGGGTCGCTCATCGGGGGCCGGCTGCACCGCGGCTTCGGCGGGGCCGCCGGTGAGATCGGTGCGCTGCATCTGCTGGGCCGCGAGGTCACTCCCGAGAGGTTGCTGTCGACCACGGGGGAACCGCTGCACCCGCTCGACGAGCAGGCGGTGGCGGAGGTCTTCGCGAAGGCCAGGCGGGGCGATGAGCGCGCGGTGGCCGCGGTGCAGCGGTTCATCCAGCGGCTGGTGCACGACGTGGCGGCGCTGGTCCTGGCGATGGATCCGGAACTGGTCGTGGTGGGCGGCTGGGCCGCCGGCCTCGACGGTGTCCTGGACCCCCTGCGCCGGGAGCTGGAGCGCTACTGCCTGCGTCCGCCGCGGGTGGCGCAGTCCCTGCTCGGCGAGGCGGCGGTGGCCACCGGGGCGCTCCGGTTGGCGATGGACCACGTGGAAGAGGAGCTCTTCGCGGTGGAGAAGACGGTCACGGCCCGCCGCCGCTGACACCGTCCGCAAGGCCGGGGCGACGACGCCCGGGCCGCACGAGCCCTGCTGCCGAGGCAGCGCCGGTGCGTCGCGCGGCGCGGAAGGCCGCCCGCGTCCGGGACGTAACCGGGGGCGGGCGACCCTCGGCGCGGGCGACGCGATCAGGAGGCGGCGCGGTGGGCGGGGGTGACTTCCACTTCCCCCGTGTCGCCGAAGGTCAGCCGGCAGGTGTCCGCGCGGTACGTCGCGACCGACACGGCCGCCGTGCCCGCAGCGGTGAAGTACCGGGTGGTGACGACGAGCACCGGAGCTCCGGGGAGCCGGTCCAGGTCCTTGGCGTCGTCGGCGCGGGCCGAGCCGAGCTCCACCGAGCGGTCCTGCCCCTCCAGGGCGAGCCGCTGCAGTTCGCGCAGGACGGCGCGGGCACGGGCCGGACCGGCCGGGGCGTCGATGGCGGAGAGCCCGGGGATCGAACCGGCCGGCACGTACAGCAGCTCGGCGGCAACGGCCTGGCCGTGGCTGAACCGGGTCCGGCGCACCGCGTGCACCGGCTGGTCGGCGGACGTGCCGAGGAGCCCCAGGACGGCGGCCGGCGGAAGGGTCTCGGCGGCGTCCACGGACTCCCACCCGTCGATGCCCTCCGCGGGCCAGCCGTGCTGCGCTCCGCCGACCGCGACCCCGACCCGCGGCGGGGCGACGGTGGTGCCGACGCCGCGGCGGCGCTGCAGCCGGCCTTCGAGTTCCAGCTGCTCCAGGGCCTGCCGGAGGGTCGCGCGGGCGACTCCGAAGCGGGCGGCGAGCTCACGCTCGTTGGGCAGGACCTCGCCCACGGCGAAGTCCTGGTCGAGCGCCTCGCTGAGGACGGTCTTCAGGTGCCAGTACTTCGGCTCCGGCACCGTTTCGAGCTGCGTGGTCCCCACCCTGACTCCTCCTGCCATCGCTGCAATCGCCGTGTTCCAGCGGCAGTTCCGCGCCTTTGTTTATTAAAGGTTCCTGCACTATCCCTGCGACCATAGGACGGCACCCACCCTTGGTCAAGACCAATGCTCACCCCTTTACCGGGCAGATCGGGCATACGTATCAAGCCGTTCACGCGATGTTCGCGCCCGCCCCGACACGCCCGCGAGGCTTGTAGTCGAGGGCTACCGGACGGTAATCATGGCGGTAGGCAGTACTGACGGCCTGTCTCATACGCGTCCACCCGACGAGGAGCAGCATGACCGCCACGGTCTCCTTCACGATCGATTCGCCGCTGGGCCCCCGCACCGCATCCGTCGCCTACGAGCGCAAGGGAGACGGCGAACCACTGCTCCTCCTGCACGGCATCGGCCACCACCTCCAGGCCTGGCACCCCGTGACCGACATCCTGGCCGCCGAGTACGACGTCATCGCCGTCGACCTGCCCGGCTTCGGCGTCTCGGAGCCCCTGCCCGAGGGGGTTCCGTACGACCTGGGCACCGTCGTCGCGGCCCTGGGTTCGCTCTGCTCGGCCCTCGGGGTCGAGCGCCCGCACGTCGTCGGCAACTCCCTGGGCGGGCTGCTCGCCCTGGAGATGGGCCGCAGCAGCCTCGTCCGCTCGGTCACCGCGCTGTCGCCGGCCGGCTTCTGGACGGAGGCCGAGCGGCGGTACGCCTTCGCCACCCTGCGGGCGATGCGCCTCGGGGCCCTGACGCTGCCCCGCCCCACCCTGGAGCGGCTCGCCCGCAGCGCCACCGGCCGCGCCGCGCTCACCGGCACCATCTACGCCCGGCCCGCGCGCCGTTCGCCGGAGGCCGTGGTCGCCGAGACCCTCGCACTGCGCGAGGCACCCGGCTTCGAGCAGACCCTGGCCGCGGGCCGTTCCGTACGGTTCACCGCCGACGTACCGGGGCTGCCGGTCACCATCGCCTGGGGCGCCCGCGACCGGCTGCTCCTGCCGCGCCAGGGCGTGCGCGCCAAGCAGACCGTGCCGGGCGCCCGGCTGGTCCGGCTCCCCGGCTGCGGACACGTCCCGATGAACGACGACCCGGCCCTGGTCTCGCGGGTGGTGGTGGACACCGTACGGGCCACAACCCGGCGTGGAGACTGAGCGGCTGACGATCGTTCATCCACGGTTCGCACGCCCGACGCGGACGGGCCGGTGTGCGGCGGCACACTGGTCCGACCCGTCCCCGCCGGCCCTGGAGACGCCCCGATGGCACCGATGCCCCGCACCCGACGTTCCCTGCTCGGCGGTTCGCTCGCCGTTCCGGTGAGCCTCGCCCTGTCCAGCGCGACCGCCTCGCCCGCGTTCGGCGCGCCCCTGGGCTCCGCGCCCGGACCCACCGCGCCGTCCGCAGCCCCGGCCTTCGTCCGCTCCGGCCGCCCCGGTGCGCCCTGGGGCGTCCAGTCCGGGGAGATCACCCCCCACTCGGCCACCGTGTGGACCCGGTCCGACCGGCCGGCGCGGATGTACGTCGAGACCTCACCGAGCGAGTCGTTCCGCTACGGTGTCCGGCGCCACGGCGGCCCGTTCCTCGGCCCGGCGTCCGACTTCACCGGCACCACCACCCTGCTCGATCTGCCGCCCGGGCAGCAGATCCACTACCGCATCGTCCTCGCCGACCCCGACGACCCGCGCCGTACCGGCGAGCCGGTGCGCGGGACCTTCCGCACCACGCCCGTGTCCCGCCGCCGCGACGTGCGCTTCGTCTGGTCGGGCGACCTGGCGGGCCAGGGCTGGGGCATCAACCCGGATCTCGGCGGCTACCGGGTGTTCGAGGAAATGCGGCTGCGCAACCCCGACTTCTTCCTCTTCAGCGGGGACACGATCTACGCGGACGGCCCGATCCAAGCCTCCGTACCCCTGCGCGACGGCAGCGTCTGGCGCAACGTCACCACGGAGGAGAAGGCGAAGGTCGCCGAGACCCTCGCCGAGTTCCGCGGGAACTTCCGCTACAACCTGCTCGATCGCAACCTGCGCGACTTCAACGCCCAGGTGCCGGTGCTCGCCCAGTGGGACGACCACGAGGTGCGCAACAACTGGTACCCCGGCCAGCTCATCGAGGATCCCCGCTACACCGTCAAGGACGTCGACACCCTCGCGGCCCGCGCGCGCCAGGCCTTCGGCGAGTACTTTCCCGTCACCGACCTGCGCGGCGGCCGCGCCGAGGGCCGGATGTACCGGGTGATGCGGTACGGCCCGCTGCTCGACGTCTTCGTGCTCGACATGCGCACCCACCGCAACGCCAACTCCCCCGGCCGCCAGAGCGACGACACCGTCGGCATCCTCGGCGCGGAACAGCTGGGGTGGCTCAAGCGTGAGCTGTCGCGCTCCCGCGCCACCTGGAAGGTCATCGCCTCCGACATGCCGCTGGGCATCGTCGTCCCCGACGGGGCGGCCGCCTTCGAGGCCGTCGCCCAGGGGGATCCGGGGGCCCCGCTCGGCCGCGAGCTCCAGATCGCCGAACTCCTGCGTCACATCAAGCACCGGCGCATCACCGGCACCCTCTGGCTCACCGCCGACGTGCACTACACGGCCGCGAACCACTACGCCCCCGAGCGGGCCGCGTTCACCGACTTCGCGCCGTTCTGGGAGTTCGTCTCCGGCCCCGTCGGCGCCGGCGGCTTCCCGGCCGGAAAGCTCGACGCGACCTTCGGCCCGATGACCGCGTACGTCCAGTCAGCGCCGCTGGCCAACATGGCGCCGTCCGAGAACCCCCCGTACTACGGCGAGGTCGGGATCGACGGCGGGAGCGGGGAACTCACCGTCCGGTTGCGGCGCCAGGGAGGCGGCGTACTCTTCTCCAGGACGCTCCAGCCGGGACGCGTGGGACAGTAGCCGCCTCCTCCGCTGCGCCGGGAAACCTCGTGAAAAACAGGGCGTAATCGGCCAGATGGATACTTAACCCATCGGTCACAGACCGTTCGTGATCACGCAACACCCCTGCGCCACAGTGGCATGCATGACTGAACGCACTGCCGCCCCTGCCCAGCGTCCCCACCGCCACCACTGGCGCCGCGACCTCGTGGAACTGGCCGCCCTGTTCTGCGCCGTCGCGGTCGCCGACGGCATCGCCAACCTCGTCGCGCACGGTCCGAGCGGCCCGGTCCTGCTGATCGCCTCGGCCGTCGCGCTCCTGGTCACGGCCGCGTTCCACACCTGGTGGGCGCGCCGCCACAGCCATGCGCCGCCGCCGACGGCCACAGGGCCCGCCGATCCGGCCGCCGCCCCGGCCGCAGGCTCCGCGGCCGGCGCCGCGGCCGGATCGGTGGCGGCGCCCGTCGCGGAGGTGGGTCCCTCGGCGACCGCCCCCACCACCACCCTGTGGCGGATGCGGACGACCGTGCGGGACGAGCCCGGCAGCCTGGCGGCGCTCTGCACCGCGCTGGCCGGGGGCGGCGTGGACATCCTGACCCTCCAGACCCACCCGCTCCCGGAAGGCGGGACGGTGGACGAGTTCCTGCTGCGCTCCCCCCAGCAGCTGACCTCGGCCGACCTCGGCCGGGCCGTCGCCGGGGCGGGCGGCCGCAGCACCTGGATCGAGCGCGCCGACGCGCACGACCTGGTCGACACCCCCACCCGGGTGCTGGGCCTGGCCACCCGCACCGCCCTGGACGCCGCCGAACTGCCGCTCGCCCTGCGCCAGCTCCTCGGCCGCTGCACCATCCAGTCGATCCCGGCGACCACCCTCTCCGGCCGCCCGAACGCGGGGGCCGACGCCCCGGTCGAGGGTGTCCTGGAAGCGACGGTGATGCGGCTGCGCGACCCCTCGGGCGGTGCGATCACCGTCGAGCGGCCCTACCTGCCCTTCACGCCCACCGAGTTCGCCCGGGCCCGTGCCCTCGTCGAGCTCGATGCCCGGCTCGGCCCGCGCGTCCCGCGCACCCAGGACGTCCTGACCCTGCCCGAGGGCAACGAGGTCACCGTGCGCCGCGCCGACGGCTCCGACCTGGCCGCCGCCCGCGCGATGCACGACCGCTGCTCCGAGCGCACCCTCGGCCTGCGCTACCACGGCCCGGTGGCCGACGCCGACCGCTACCTCGGCCACCTGCTGAGCCCGCGCTTCGGCCGTACGCTCGCCGCCACCACCGCGTCCGGCAAGCTGGTCGCCCTCGGCCACCTGCTGTGGGACGGGGACGAGACCGAGGTCGCGCTGCTGATCGAGGACGACTGGCAGCGCCGCGGAATCGGGTCCGAACTGCTGCGCCGCCTGCTCGCGATGGCAGTCGAGGCCGGCTGCGACAGCGTGTATGCCGTCACCCAGGCCGCCAACACCGGCATGGTCGCCGCCATGCGCGGGCTCGGCCTGCCCCTCGACTACCAGATCGAGGAGGGCACCCTGGTGATCACGGCCCGGCTGGACGCCGCCACGGCCGGCCCGCTGCTCGTACAGCAGCAGGAGCAGGAGCAGCGCGAGCAGCACCATCCGCGCTGAGTCCCGCCCCGGGACCGGACCGGCCCGCCCGTTCCGGCCCCGGGACGGGCGGCGGCACCCCGTGGCCGAGGTGTGAAGTGGCCCACGCCGGGCAACGGTTGCCGGTGCCGCAACAGGTCCGGGGTGTGCGGCCCCCCTGGGCGTCAGCAGGCTGACCCGGAACGGTGATGACGCGGGGCGGTCCCCCGTACGAAGATGGCCGCATGTCAGAGACCCCTCGCAGCGACAGTGCGTCCCGGCTGCCCCGTCAGGTCGCCGACGCATACGTCGACGACCTCATCGCCATCGACCCGATCACGGGCACCTACCTCGGTGTCGCCGCGTGCTCCAGCCGGCTCCCGGACTTCTCCCCGGCCGGCCGCGCGGCCGTAGCCGACCTGGCCCGCTCCACCCTCGCCCGCCTCGCCGCCGCGGAGCAGCTGCCCGGAGCGGACAGTGACGCCGAGCGCCGCTGCGCCCGCCTGCTGCGCGAGCGTCTGACCGCCGAACTCGCGGTGCACGAGGCGGACGAGGACCTGCGCGTGGTCAGCAACATCCACTCCCCCGCACACTCCGTCCGCGACGTGTTCACCATCACCCCGGCCGAGACGGACGAGGACTGGGCGGCCGTCGCCGAGCGGATGCGGGCGGTCCCGGCCGCCCTGGCCGGCTACCGCGAGAGCCTCCGGCTCGGCCTGGACCGCGGTCTGTACGGCGGCCCGCGCGCCACCGCCACCTTCATCGACCAGCTCGGCACCTGGGCCGGCGAGGACACGGAGGAGACCGGGGGCACGGAGGGGTCCGGGGCGGAGGGGACCGGGGGCACGCAGGCCACGGACCCGGGAGGCTTCTTCGGCGCGTTCGCGGCCCGCGGTCCCGAGGCGCTGCGCGCCGAGCTGGACGAGGCGGCCGCCGGGGCCACCGCGGCCCTCGTCCAGCTCCGCGACTGGATGCGCTCGGTGTACGCCCCGGCCGTCGCCGGGGCCCCGGACCCGGTGGGACGCGAGCGCTACGCCCGCTGGTCGCGGTACTTCAACGGCACGGACCTGGATCTGGACGAGGCCTACGCGTACGGCTGGTCGGAGTACCACCGGCTGCTGTCCGAGATGAAGGCCGAGGCGGCCAAGATCCTGCCGGGGGCCGGCCCCTGGGAGGCGCTGAAGCACCTGGACGAGCACGGGGCCCACATCGAGGGCGTCGACGAGGTGCGGGCCTGGCTCCAGGGCCTCATGGACGAGGCCATCGAGAACCTCGACGGCACCCACTTCGAGCTCGCCGAGCGGGTGAAGCGGGTGGAATCGATGATCGCCCCGCCCGGCGGCGCGGCGGCCCCGTACTACACCAACCCCTCGGAGGACTTCTCCCGCCCGGGGCGTACCTGGCTGCCGACGATGGGTCAGACCCGGTTCCCCGTGTACGACCTGGTCAGCACCTGGTACCACGAGGGCGTGCCGGGCCACCACCTGCAGCTCGCGCAATGGGCCCACGTCGCCGACCAGCTCTCCCGCTACCAGGCGAGCATCGGCCTGGTGAGCGCCAACGTCGAGGGATGGGCGCTGTACGCGGAGCGCCTGATGGACGAGCTCGGCTACCTCAAGGACGCGGAGCAGCGCCTGGGTTACCTCGACTGCCAGATGATGCGCGCCGCGCGGGTCATCGTGGACCTCGGCATGCACCTGGAGCTGGAGATCCCCGCGGACTCCCCGTTCCACCCCGGCGAGCGCTGGACGGTCGAGCTGGCGCAGGAGTTCTTCGCGCTGCACAGCGGCAGGCCCGCGGACTTCATCGAGAGCGAGGTGACCCGGTACCTGTCGATGCCGGGCCAGGCCATCGGCTACAAGCTGGGCGAGCGGGCCTGGCTGCTGGGCCGGGACAACGCCCGCGCCGCGCACGGCGGGTCCTTCGACCTGAAGGCGTGGCACATGGCGGCCCTGTCGCAGGGTTCGCTGGGCCTGGACGACCTGGTGGACGAGCTGTCGAAGCTCTGACCGCGTCCCCTGGGGACGGGCCGCCCGCCTCCCCGTGGGAGCGGGCGGCCCGACGGCTGTCGCGCGGCGGCCCGACGCCTGACGCGCGGCCGCCGGACGGTTGTGGCGGCGGCCGGGGCCCGGCCGCGCGCGGTGCTTCAGCAGCCGCAGTCCTCGGAGTCGGTCGGCGCCGTCAGCGGGTCGGCCTCCGTGCGCTGCTGCCTGCCCTGCCAGGTCTCGACCTCGAAGCCCTCGCGGATCCAGTACTCGATCCCGCCGAGCATCTCCTTGACCTGGAAGCCGAGTTGGGCGAGGGCGAGGGCGGAGCGGGCACCGCCGTTGCAGCCGGGTCCCCAGCAGTACGTGACCACGGGGATGCTCTTGTCGAGGAGCTGCTCGGCCTGCTCGGGGATGAGCGCGGTGGGCAGGTGGACGGCACCGGGGACGTGGGCCTGGTCCCAGGCCGGGGTGGAGCGGGAGTCGACGAGCTGGAACCCGAGCTCGGCGCCCTGCTCGCGGTGGGCCTTGAAGGCCGCGGCGACATCGGACACGTCCGCGTGGAAGGCGAGGCTCGCGGCGAAGTACGCGGCGGCCGCGGCCGGGGTGGCCGGGGCCACCCGGAGCACGGGGTTCTCGGCCGGGGCGGACGCGGCGGCTCCGGTGGTCGCGGAGGCCGGGGCCGTGGCGGGGGCGGCGGTGCGCTGTGTCGTCGTCATGGCTCAGAATCTACGAGCGAATGATCACCAGGGGAAGTGGCTTTCCCCGGCCTTCTCCTTGTTGAGCCGGGGATTCCCCTGCTACATCTGGTTCATGACCGACTATTCCCCTGACGCCACCGACTGGCGCATCCTGACGGCCCTCCAGGAGGACGGCCGCGCCAGCTTCGCGGAGCTCGCCCGCGCCGTGTCCATGTCCGCGAGCGCGGTCACCGAGCGCGTCCGGCGGCTGGAGGAGGCCGGCGTGATCACCGGCTACACGGCCGTGGTGGACCCGGAGAAGCTCGGCAAGTCCATCCTGGCGCTGGTGCGGCTGCGCTATCCGCACGGCAACTACAAGCCGTTCCACGACCTGTTGGAGGCCACCCCGGACATCCTGGAGGCGCATCACGTCACCGGGGACGACTGCTTCGTCCTCAAGGTCGCCGCCCGCTCGATGGGTCATCTGGAGGAGGTCGCCGGCCGGATCGCCGGGCTCGGCGCAGTCACCACCAGCATCGTCTACTCCTCGCCGCTGCCGCGCCGCCCGCTCAGTCCCTGAGGCCCGCGGTGCGGTGGCGCACCACCGAACCGCCACGGTGCTTGACGACCTCCAACTGGGCCTGGACGCGGGTGCGCAGGTCGGCGACATGGCTCACGATGCCCACACTGCGGTCCCGTTCACGCAGCGAGTCCAGGACGTCGAGCACCTCGTCCAGTGTCTGGTCGTCGAGGCTGCCGAAGCCCTCGTCGATGAAGAGGGTGTCGAGCCGCATGCCGCCCGCCTCGTCGGTGACCACGTCGGCGAGCCCGAGCGCGAGGGCGAGCGAGGCGAAGAAGGTCTCGCCGCCCGACAGGGTGGCGGTGTCCCGCTCGCTGCCGGTCCACGCGTCCACCACGTGCAGCCCGAGACCGGACCGTCCGCGTCCGCCGGCTTTGGCGTCGGAGTGCACGAGCGTGTAGCGCCCGCCGGACATCCGCTGGAGCCGCAGCGTCGCCGCCGCCGCGACCTGCTCCAGGCGGGCGGCCAGCACGTACGCCTCCAGCCGCATCTTGCGCTCGTTGTCCGCCGAGGTGCCCGCCGTCAGCCCGGCGAGGCGGGCCACCCGCTCGTACGCCTCGCGCAGCGGGCCCAGGGTGCGCAGCTCCTGCTCCGCCTGCCGGGAAAGCCGGTCCAGCTCGGCGCAGCGCACCCGGGCGGCATCGACGGCCGAGCCGGCCGTCCGCAGCCGGGCGGCGGCCTGCTCGGCGTACCGCTCGGCGGTCTCCGGGTCGGCCGGGGGCAGCGCGGCGGCCGCGGCGGTGTCGCGTTCGCCGCGCCGGTCGGCCAGCATGGCCTCCTCGGCCTGCCAGGCGTCCAGCCGGTGCTGCAGGGCGGTGCGTTCGTAGTCCGGGAGGACCGCGTCGGCAGCGGCCTCGACGGTGTCGAAGCCCGCCTTGAAGGCGGCGTCGGCGAGCTGGTCGTCGGCCTCCTTCAGCCGGGCGGCGCCGGCCTCGGCCCGGCGCAGGGCGGTGGCGGCGGCGGCGACCATGCGGACCCGGTCCTCCAGGATGCGGGCGCGGGCCGCGACGGTGGGCGCGTCGCCCCGTACCCGGGCGAGCTCCGCCTCCAGCGCAGCCTGTTCCCGGTCGAGGGCCTCGCGCCGGGAAGCCCTGGCGGCGGACCGGCGTTCGGCGTCGAGGCGCTCGGCGCTGCGGGCGGCGTACTCGCGCTCGGCGCGGTCCACCTGCTCGCGGGCGCCGTGCAGTCCGGCGGCCAGGGCGTGGGCGGCAGCGTGCCGGGCACTCAGGTCGGAGGTCAGGGCGAGGAGTTCCGCCGTGGTGGCGTCCCCGGCGGCGGTCGCGGCCTCGGCCCGGGCCTCCCGCAGCGCGGCGAGGTTGCGCTCGACGGCGGCCCGGCGCTCCTCGGCCTGCTCGTAGCGGGCGTGGGCGGCGTCCTCGGCGGCCCGGTCCACATGCCCGGGCGCCGGCCGGGCCGGGGCGGGGTGCTCGGCCGAACCGCACACCGTGCAGGGCTCGCCCGGCGCCAGCGCCTCGGCGAGTTCGGCGGCGATCCCGCGCAGCCGGGCCTCCTTGAGCTCCAGCCAGCGCTCCCGGGCGGCCCCGGACTCCTCCCGTACGCGCAGCAGTTCGCCCTCGGTGCGCTGCGCGTCGGCATCCAGCGCATCCCGCCGCTGGGCGGAGTGCAGGCGCAGCCGGGCGGGTTCCAGCCGGCCCGCGAGCTGCTCGGCCTGGGTCGCGGCCTGTTGGGCGGCATCCACCCGCCGGGTCAGGGCGGCCCTGGTGGCCTCCCAGCGATCGAGCCAGTCGGCGGACTCCCGCAGCTGCTCCTCGGCGTCGCGGGCCTCCCGTTCCAGGGTGGCCCGCTCGCGGCCGATCTCCGCGCTGCGCTGCTCGTCGCGCCGGGCCGCGCCCAGCGCCCCGAGGTCCTCGCGCAGCCGCTGCTCGACGGCGGCCAGGTGCTCGGCGCCCGCCTCGGCGAGCGGCGGCGGGAGCTGCGCGCGGGCCTCGGCCTCCGCATGGGCGGCGGCCAGGTGGGCGGCGGAGGCGGCTCCGCGCAGTTCGAGGGCGGGGGCCACCAGGGCGCCCCGGCGGGCCCGGTCGAGCAGCTCGCGCACCCGCTCCCGCTCGGGAGCCGCCTCGGCGAGCAGGTCGGCCCGGCGGACGGTCTCGGCGTGCCGGCGCTGGAGCCGGTCGAGCTCGCGGGCCTCCTCGGCGGCCCGGCGAGCGGCGGCATGGCGGCCCTCGACGGCGGCCAGCGCGTACTCGGCGACGGTCAGGCGCTCTCGTGCCGAGCACCGGGCGACGGCGGCCCAGGCGCGGACGGCCCCGGCGAGTCCGGGGTCCCCTGGCTGGTGGCCGGGCAGGGGCCAGGCGCGCAGGTCGGCGCAGTCGCCCGCCGCCTGGGCGAGCCGCTGGGCGGCGGCGAGCACCTTCTCGTCGCCGGCGCGCACCTTGGCCTCGGCGGCCCGGCGGCGCTCGGCGAGCAGCGCCTCGACGGCGGCGAAGCGGCGGGTGTCGAAGAGCCGGCCCAGCAGTCGGCCGCGGGCCGTCTCGTCGGCCCGCAGGAACTTGGCGAACTCGCCCTGCGGCAGAAGGACGACCTGGCAGAACTGCTCGCGGCTCATGCCGAGCAGCTGCTCGACCTCCTCGCCGATCTCCTGGTGGGAGCGGCTGAGCGCGAGCCACTGTTCCCCGTCGTACTCGCGCAGCCGGCTCTGGGCCTTGTCGCGGGTGGTGCCGGTGCCGCGCTTCTTCGGCCGGTCCTGTTCGGGGCGGCGGGTGATCTCCAGGCGCCGTCCGCCCGCGGTCAGTTCGAGGGTGACCTCGGTCGGGGTGGCGGGGGCGGCGTGGTCGCTGCGCAGGCTGGTGCCGGGGCTCTGGCGGGCCCCGGGCACGGACCCGTACAGGGCGTAGCACACGGCGTCCAGGACGGAGGTCTTCCCCGCGCCG
Source organism: Streptomyces sp. NPDC044571 (assembly GCF_040647115.1). NCBI lineage: Bacteria > Bacillati > Actinomycetota > Actinomycetes > Kitasatosporales > Streptomycetaceae > Streptomyces > Streptomyces sp. NPDC044571. The sequence goes on along the minus strand of NZ_JBEZBN010000037.1, from coordinate 8,688 downwards.
GTGGGCCCGTGGAGCAGGAAGATCCCGGCGCCGGAGAGCGCGTCGAAGTCGATCTCCTGGGGTTCGGCGAAGGGTCCGAAGGCGGTGATCCGGAGCCGGTGCAGCCTCATCGGTGGATCTCCTGCCGGCTGTCGTTCGCGCGGACGTCCTCGAAGGCGTCCTGGAGGACGGCCCGTTCGGCCTCGTCGGCGACGCCCCCACCGCGGACGTGGGCGACGAAGTCCTCGGCGATCTCCTGGTCGCTGCGGCCCTTGAGGCGCTGGGCGTACGAGGCCCTGCCGGATTCCTCGCGGGCCTCGGGGTCGAAGGCGAGGCTCAGGGTGTGCGGGAAGCGGGCGGCGAGCCTGGCCATGGGGTCCTCGGGGCGGACCGGGTCGGTGAGGGTGGCCTCGATCCAGGAGTCCTCGTGCGCGGCGTACGCGGGCTCCTCCAGCAGTGCGTCGAGCCGGCCCCGGAGCCGGGCGAGGCGGCGCGGCACGGGGGTGTCGATCCGCTCGGCGCTGATCTCCCCGCCGGGGCCGAGGTCGATCAGCCACATGGACTTGCGGTGGTCGGCCTCGGAGAAGGAGTAGGCGAGCGGGGAACCCGAGTACCGGACGCGTTCGTTGATCGTCTGGCAGCCGTGGAGGTGCCCGAGGGCGGCGTAGTCCACCCCGTCGAAGACCGAGGCGGGGACGGCTTCGACCCCGCCGACGGCGATGTCGCGTTCGCTGTCGCTGGCCTGCCCGCCGGTGACGAAGGCGTGGGCGAGGACGACGGAGCGGGTGCCGGGGGCGCGGGCGGCGAGGTCGACGCGGACCCGGTCCATGGCCGCGCCGAGCACCGCCTCGTGGCTCGGCTTCCCCGCCCCGAGCGAGTCCTTGACCAGGGCCGGCTCCAGGTACGGCAGCCCGTAGAGCGCCACGTCACCGTGTACGTCGGCCAGCACCACCGGATCGGCGCAGCCCGCGGGGTCGGTGCGCAGATGGATCCCGGCCCGGCCGATCAGCCCGGCTCCGACCCCGAGCCGGCGGGCGGAGTCGTGGTTGCCGGAGATCATCACGGTCGGGACGCCCAGGTCGGCGAGCCGGTGCAGGGCCCGGTCGTACAGTTCGACGGCGGGCAGCGGGGGCACGGCCCGGTCGTAGACGTCCCCGGCGACGAGGACGGCGTCGACCCGGTGCTCGCGGACGGTCTCGACGAGGTGGTCGATGAAGGCGGCTTGGGCCCGGAGCAGGTTCACGCGGTGGAAGGACCGGCCGAGGTGCCAGTCGGAGGTGTGCAGGAGCCTCACTCGCCGGCCGCCCCGCCGGCCGTCTGCGCGCACATGCCCGTCCGCCCCCTGCCCGTCTCCTGCTCGTGGAACCCCTCTACGCTAACCCGTCACGGAAGGCGGCTGGGCCGCATACGTCTCACCGCCGAGCGTGAGGGTGGCCGTACCGGCGGTGCTGTCGGCGAGCCAGGCCTCGAACGCGGGCAGGTCCGCTTCGGGGAGGGCGACCTCGATCTCGACTGCGGCCCCGTAGCGCACGTCGACCACCGTGCGGCCGGTGGAGCGCAGGTCGTTCTGGGTCTTGCCGGCCCGCTGGTGGTCGACGGTGACGGTGGCCAGCCGGTAGCGGTGGCGGGTGACGGTGCCGAGCGCGTCGAGGGCCTCGCCGACGACGCCGCCGTAGGCCCTGATCAGACCGCCGGCGCCCAGCTTCACGCCGCCGTAGTACCGGGTGACCACGGCCACCGCGTACCGGATGTCGCGCCGCATCAGCATCTGCAGCATGGGCACGCCGGCGGTGCCGCCGGGTTCGCCGTCGTCGCTGGCCTTCTGGACGGAGGCGTCGGCGCCGATCACGTACGCGAAGCAGTTGTGCGTGGCGGTGGGGTGCTCCTTGCGGATGCGCGCGACGAACTCCTGCGCCTCCTGCTCGGTAGCGGCGGGCGCGAGCGAGCACAGGAACCGCGAGCGGTTGATCTCGGACTCGTGCACGCCCTCGCGGGCCACCGTCACGTACTGGTCTGACTTCACCGCACCACCCTAATCAGGGTCCGAGGGGAATCCGACATGCGTTCTTCCCGTTGACGTCCGAGGCGGGGCGGATGCGGTCCCGCGACCGGAAGGCAACAGGAGGCGTCACTCGTGCACGGCGACCCGGCAACCATTCGCAAGATCCTCACCGAACTCGGCGACACCTGGGCCGTGGTGGGCCTGTCCAACAACCGGGACCGGGCGGCGTACGCGGTGGCCCGAGTGCTCCAGCAGTTCGGCAAGCGGGTCGTTCCCGTCCATCCGAAGGCGGAGACGGTCCACGGCGAGCAGGGCTACGCCTCCCTGGCGGAGATCCCTTTCAAGGTGGACGTGGTGGACGTCTTCGTGAACAGCGCCCTGGCGGGTGCGGTCGCCGACGAGGCCGTGGCGGCGGGCGCGGAGGCCGTCTGGTTCCAGCTGAACGTGATCGACGAGGCCGCCTTCGCCCGCACCCGTGCCGCGGGCCTGGACATGGTCATGGACCGCTGCCCGGCGATCGAGATCCCGGCGCTGTAGCGACCCTACGGCGCGCCGACGGGCGGGATGCCGACGGGCGGGATGGAGACGGCCAGGGTCATTTCCATAGGGGCGGGGCCCTCGTTGCGGTAGGCGTGCGGGCGGTCCGCCTCGAAGGACACCGCCCCGCCCGCGGGCACCGCGTACCGCTCGCCGGCGACGACGAGGGTCAGCTCCCCGGCCGTGACGTGCAGCATCTCGAAGGTTCCGGCCGGGTGCGGGTCGGAGACCGTGCTCTCCCCCGGCTCCAGGCGGTAGGCCCACATCTCCACCGGGCCGCGCCGGTCGTCGCCGAGCAGCATGCTGGCGCCGCTGCCCGCCTCGGTGGACCACATCCGCACGCCCTGCCCCGGCAGCACCACGTGGACCTGCGGGGTGCGGTCGTGATCGAGCAGGGTGGTGATGCTCACGCCGAGGGCGTCGGCCAGCTTGACGGTCGTGCCGACGCTGGGGTTCGTACGGGCCTGCTCTATCTGGATGATCATGCCGCGGCTCACCCCGGCGCGGGCGGACAGTGCGTCCAGGGTGAAGCCCCGCTCACCGCGCCAGTGCTTGAGGTTGCGGGCGAGCGCCTGGGTGAGCTCTTCGAGGTCCGACACCGTCCGGCAGCCTTCCGTCCACTATGTTGGATGCAGCGGTCCAATGGAATGAACTATCGTGCGCTGTGTTCCACACTGCACTCCACCGTTCACTGCACTGTACTGCGAGGCCCCGCATGACCGCCCTCTTCGCCCTGGCCACCGCCGTACTGTGGGGGCTCGCCGACTTCGGCGGCGGTCTTCTGACGCGCCGGATACCGGCATTGACCGTGGTCGTGGCCTCCCAGGTCCTCGCGGTCCTCGCGCTCGGCGCCGTCGTGCTCGGGACCGGGGCCTGGCGGGAGGCCGGGCCCCAGCTGTGGTTCGCGGTGGCGGCGGGCCTGGTCGGCCCGGTCGCCATGCTCAGCTTCTACAAGGCGCTGGCCCTCGGCCCGATGGGCGTCGTCTCCCCGCTGGGCTCGCTCGGGGTGGTGGTGCCCGTCGCGGCGGGACTCGCGCTGGGCGAGCGGCCCGGGCCCGGCCAGTTCGCGGGCATCGCGGTGGCCGTCGTGGGCATCGTCCTGGCGGGAGGTCCGGAGCTGCGCGGGGCGCCCGTACAGCGCCAGGCCGTGGTGCTCACCCTGGTCGCGGCCTTCGGGTTCGGCGCGGTGATGGCCCTCATCGCGCAGGCCTCCACCACCGTCACCGGGCTCTTCCTCGCCCTGTTCGTCCAGCGCGTCACGAACGTGGCCGCGGGCGGCACCGCCCTGTGGGTCCAGGCCCGGCGCGGCACCCCGGCCCTGCCCGAGGGCGCCGGCCTCCGCGTGCTGTGGGGGCTGCTGCCCGCGCTCGCCTTCACCGGCCTCGCGGACGTCGCAGCGAACGGCACGTACTCCGTCGCGGCCCAGCACGGTCCCGTCACCGTGGCCGCCGTGCTCTCCTCGCTCTACCCGGTGATCACCGCCTTCGCAGCCTTCGCCGTACTCAAGGAACGCCTGCGCGCGGTCCAGGCGGTCGGCGCGGGCCTGGCCCTGGCGGGCACGGTCCTGCTGGCCGCCGGCTAGGACCGCTCGGCTCAAGCCGGCTCGGTCGCCGCCTCGCGCTGTCCGGCTTCGCCTTCCGCCAGCTCGGCCAGGGCGCGCAGCTGCTGCGGGGTCACTCCGTCCGGGATCGGCACGGGAGCCGGAGTGCGCAGCGGCGGCTGCCAGCCCGTGTCCGGCTGCCACCGGCGTACGATCCGCGCCGGCGCCCCCGCCACCACCGCATGGTCGGGCACCTCGCCCCGTACGACGGCCCCCGCGGCCACCACCACGTTGCGGCCGAGCCGCGCTCCCGGCAGGATCACCGCGCCCGTGCCGAGCCAGCAGCCGGGTCCGATCTCGACGGGTGCGCTGCGCGGCCACTGCTTGCCGACCGGCTCGTGCGGATCGTCGTAGCTGTGGTTCGTGGAGGTGATGTAGACCCCGGGCCCGCAGAAGGTGTCGTCGCCGATGGTGATCGGGGCGTCGGCTATGACGTGGGTGTCGCGGCCGAGGACCACGCCGTTCCCGAGTACGAGCATCGGCTCGGCCCCGAGGTCGAGGTCCGGCATCATGCCGGCGGTCAGCGTGACCTGTTCGGCGATGATGCAGTGCTCGCCGAGCCGGATCCACGGCTCGCCGAAGACCGTGCCCTGGGGGAAGGCGAGCCGGGTGCCGTCCCCGATCGCACCGAAGCGCAGCCGGCCCGGGGTCTGCGCGGTCACGGCTCCGGCCCGCTGCATCCAGCGCCAGGCGGCGTGGGCGGCGCGGCTGCCGAGCCTGCGTCGCAGGCCCGTCAGGGATGAGAACGTGTTCTGGTTCTTCGGCACCGGGCCACCGTAGCGCGCCCGGGGCCCGGACCGCGCCGTGATCTTCACCCCATCACGGGCCGCGCGGGGTCCGTGCCCTACCGTGCCGGTAGCGCGACAGGGCGGACCAGGACCGAGCACCGAGCACCGAGCACCGAGCACCGAGGAAGAGAAGCATGACGCATCAGGCCGAGCAGGGCAGCCGGGCACTCGTCGCGGGTGTGGGCGGCAGGACCCCGAAGATCGACCCCACCGCCTTCACCGCGCCGACCTCCGTCGTGGTCGGCGACGTGACCCTGGCCGCGGGCACGAGCATCTGGTACTCGGCGGTGCTGCGCGCCGACTGCGGCCCGATCGTGCTCGGAGCGGACAGCAACGTGCAGGACAACTGCACGCTCCACGTGGACCCCGGGTTCCCGGTTTCGATCGGCGAGCGCGTCTCCATCGGCCACAACGCGGTGGTGCACGGCTGCACCGTGGAGGACGACTGCCTGATCGGCATGGGCGCGACGGTCCTCAACGGCGCGCTGATCGGCGCCGGCTCCCTGGTGGCCGCGCAGGCACTGGTTCCCCAGGGGATGGTGGTTCCGCCGGGGTCGCTGGTCGCGGGCGTCCCGGCCAAGGTGCGGCGCGAGCTGACGGACGAGGAGCGCGAGGGCATCCGGGTGAACGCCCTGATGTACGCGGACCTGGCCGAGCAGCACCGCGCGGCACTGGCCGGCTGAACGCCGGGCCCGGCAGCGGCGGACCGCCCGCTGCTGCCCCGGGCCGGCCGTCCGCGGCAGCAGCGGGCGGGGCCGGCCGCACGGGGTCATTCCGCGCCGGCCGGCTCCTTGGCGGCGGTGGCGACCGCGGCCGCCTTCTTCATGCGTGTGCGCAGCACCAGCGTCACGGTGAGGCCGATCAGGAGCGCCACCACCAGAGCCACCCACGAGAAGCCCTTCAGCCACGGCTCTGCGACGATCCCGATCGAGTAGATGACGGCGGTGGTGCCGCCCGCCCACAGGATGCCGCCCAGGATGTTGGCGGTCAGGAACCGCCAGTACGGCATGTGCAGCACACCCGCCAGCGGCCCCGCGAAGATCCGCAGGAGCGCCACGAAACGCCCGAAGAAGACGGCCCACATCCCCCACTTCTCGAAGGAGCGTTCCGCCTGGGCCACGTGGTCCGGCCCGAAGTGCTTGGGGAAGCGCCGCCCCAGCCGTTCCAGCAGCGGCTTGCCGCCCCTGCGCCCGATCGCGTAGCCGATCGAGTCGCCCACGATCGCCCCCGCGGACGCGCAGATCCCCAGCACCACGGGGTCGATCTCCCCGTTCTGCGAGGCCAGCAGCGCCGAGCTGACCAGGATGATCTCTCCCGGCAGCGGGATGCCGAGGCTCTCCAGCCCGATGACCAGACCCACCAGGAGATAGATGCTGACCGCCGGAATCGTCTCCAGCCATTCCTGGATGTGCACCGGTACGTCCTCCCGATTCGTCCCGGCGCGTCCCCTGTGACACGCCGAACGGGCAGCCTATCTGCTCCTCACCACAGCCTTTGCCCTCAGTGGGAGGTCACGGGAGGAACGGTCCACGAACACCTCGCGACGGCCGGATCCCACCACCCATCCGCGCTGCTGCGGGTCCCACGGTGAGCCGGCCTCCCGGGTCCACGTCCCCGAAGAGGATGCCGGCCGTGGCCGCCGCCCCCTCCTCACCGGGGTAGTACATCTGGAGGAGGGCTGCGGTACGGGAGAGCCACGGGCCCTCGGCGGTCTCCACGGCCTCGGCGAGATCGGCGGCCCGCGTCGCCTTCGAGGTGTGCAGCAGCCGGAAGCGCTGCCCCTTGTCCCCGCCCTCCGCCGTGACGGCGAGCCGGTGGACGCCCGCCGCGAGGGCCAGGCTGCGGCGGCGGACGGCGAACCCGACGGGTGCGGAGCCGAACAGCCCCCCGCGAAGTACCCGGCCACTCCGTGCCGGACCGGGAACAGCTCCTCCCCGTCGAGGCGGACGCTCGGCCGCTTGCCGGTGTAGTGGACGAGCAGGGTCCACTCGTCGGCCGCGGCCAGGGTGAACGCGCCCTCGTACCGCCAGCTCCGCCCCGCCTCGACCGCCCGGTCGGCCAGACTCACCGCCTGGGCCGAAAGCCCCGCGGGCAGCGGACGGCCGTACAGGTCCTCGCCGAGGGTGTGGAGCACGCCGGCACCGCCATTCCCCGCGCGGCGGCGGATGGCGGCGAGCGGGGCCGCGGCCCCGTCGGGGACCACGTGGGCGCTGCCGCCCCCACTGACGAAGGGAACGTGACGGTGGGCCCGATCACGGCGATCGAGCGGGCGGCCGCACCGGTCAGGGGCAGGATGGCATGCTCGTTGCGCAGCAGCACGGCGCCCGCGGTGGCGACCCGGCGGGCGACCCGCGACCCGGCGGCGGGATCCCGGCCGGGACGGGCCGCCGTGCGGCCCGCGAGCAGCCCGAAGCGGTCCATGGTGGCCAGGATCCGGCGCACGGCGAGGTCCACGGCGGCTTCGGGGACGGAGCCGCCGCGTACGGCCTGCTGGAGCGGGGCTCCGAAGTGGGTGCCACCGGGCATCTCCATGTCGAGTCCGGCGCCGATGGCGGCGACCGTGCTGTGCGCGGCGTCCAGTCGGACATCACCCAGCCCTCGAACCCCCACCGTTCCCGCAGCGGTTCGGCGAGCAGCGGCCCGCTCTCGCACGCGTAGGTGCCGTTGACCTTGTTGTACGCGGCCATCACGCAGCCCGCCCGGGCGGAGACGGTCGCCTCGAAGCCGCGCAGTTCCGTCTCGTGGAGGGTCGGCTCGGCCACCACGACGTCGACGCGGCCCCGCTCCTGGTTGTTGAGCGCGAAGTGCTTGACGGTGGCGATGAGCCCCTCGTCCTGGATGCCGTGGACGACTCCGGCCACGAGGTCCGCCGTCAGGCGCGGGTCCTCCGAGAAGGTCTCGAAGTTCCGGCCCGCGTACGGGGCGCGGATGAGGTTGGGAGCCGTAGCGCCGGGATGCCGAGCCGCGGTACGCCGGGCCCGCAGCCGGCCTGCCCGAGCGGGGCCGGATCCTGACCGCCGTGCAGCAGGGCGGTCTTCTCCTCCAGGGTGAGCTCGGCCAACAGGGCGTCGATCCGGGGAGCGCCGCCCTGGAGGGTGGCGGCGGCGGGGGGTCCGTTGCGGGCGGGCGCGTCGGGGGCCACCTGGTCCGCGCAGCCACCGGCTCCGAGGCCTTGACCCACCGCTCCGAGCAACCGCATCACGGAACGTCTGGACACGGCCTGGCTCATCGGCGCTCCCTGACGGCGGTCGAAGGGAGCGGCCCGCGCCGGACCGCTCCCCGCGCCCACTGTGCTCCGCCGCGGCGCCCGGTGCCGCTCAGACGCGCCACACCCGGCGGTGAGGTTCAGCCCTGCGGCGGCTGCTGCACCGGGTCGGGCTCGCGCCGCCGCGGCTCGTCCTGCACCGTCACGCGGGCCTCGGTGCGGTGGCCGCGCGCGATGTAGTCGCGTACGACGGCTTCCACCGCGTCCTGGGGCGAACCGACCCCGGCGAGGACCATCACCTCCACGACGAGCTCGGCGTCGAGGCTGATGTCGACCTTGGCTCTGCCGGTCATGAGCGGTCCTCCCTCTGTCCTGCGGCTGCGGCTGCGACTGCGACTGCGACTGCGACTGCGAGGACTCTAGCCGCCGGACAGGCCGCAGCGGGCCCGGTTCCACGGCGGCGGACAGACGTGTGGGGGCCGCAACGAGGCCTGGGAGATCCTGGTCGAGAACCGCGACGTGCTCGACAACCTGGTCCTCGCGCTCCTGGAGAAGGAGACGCTGGGCAAGGAGGAGA
>NZ_JBEZBN010000036.1:0-74877 GCF_040647115.1 Streptomyces sp. NPDC044571 | reverse complement strand
TTGAGTTCTCAAGGAACGGACGCTTCCTTCGTACTCACCCTCTCGGGCTTTCCTCCGGGCGCTTCCCTTCGTTCTTGCGTTTCCGACTCTATCAGTGCTTTTCCGTCTTCCTGACCACTCACCCGGCGGCCCGAGAAGGCACACAAGGGGAGCAGTGAGATCAGGATCGGCACTGCAGAGGAGGAGTCCCGTCCAGCGGATGTTCGCGAGAAGTTCACGCGGCACGTCCTGGCGGGAGTCACGACAGTACAGGGCTGCCAGTGCCCAAGCAAATCGATTAACGCGTATGGTCTAGTCCACTACGTCGTCGCGGTCGCGCGTGGTCACCTCCTGCGAGAGGTGCACTTCAAGCGAACCGGGACGTGTCATGACATACCCTTCTGAAAGTACGTCGTTCAGTACTCGTAGTGACGACTACGCGACGAAGCCCACCCCCTGGGAGGCCCCCCATGACCAGCGTGACGTCCCCACTCGCCGGGCGCGCCATCGGACTCGCGGCAGTGCCCGATCCGGTGTTCTCCGGCGCCATGGTGGGTCCGGGCACCGCCATCGATCCCGTGCGCGAGCCCTCGGAGGCGGTGTCCCCCGTCGACGGTGTGGTCATCTCCCTGCACCCGCACGCGTACGTCGTCGTCGACGGTGACGGGCACGGCGTGCTGACGCACCTCGGGATCGACACCGTCCAGCTCAACGGCGAGGGCTTCGAGCTGCTCGTCAACAAGGGCGACACCGTGACCCGTGGTCAGGCCGTCATCCGTTGGAACCCGCAGGCCGTCGAGGCAGCCGGCAAGTCGCCGATCTGTCCGGTCGTGGCCCTGGAGGCTTCTGCCGAAGCCCTGTCCGACCTCAACGAGGGTGGGGACGTCAAGGCCGGCGACGTCCTCTTCAGCTGGCAGTGACGCGTCCGCCTGCGCTGGTGAGTCGGATATCCATCGCGGCGGGTGGGCCCGCCGCTCAATCGGAGACGGGTGAAATGGAGACAACGCTGCGAGGCGTCGGCGTGAGCCACGGGGTGGCGATCGGCGAGGTGCGGCACATGGGCACGGCGGTTCTGGAGCCGCCGGCCAAGCAGATCGCGCCGGAGGACGCGGAGCGCGAGCAGGGGCGCGCCCGTAAGGCCGTGGAGGCTGTTTCGGCCGACCTGATCGCACGTGGCCAGCTGGCCGGTGGCGAGGCACAGCACGTACTGGAGGCCCAGGCGCTGATCGCCAAGGACCCCGAGCTGATCGCGGACGTGGACCGGCGGGTCGCCGTCGGCAGCACCGCCGAGCGCGCGGTGTACGACGCGTTCTCCCAGTACCGGGAGCTGCTCGCGGGGGCCGGCGAGTACATGGCCGGCCGGGTGGCCGACCTGGACGACGTGCGCAACCGGATCGTGGCGCGGCTGCTCGGCGTGCCGATGCCGGGTGTGCCGGACAGCGACGAGCCGTACGTGCTGATCGCGCGTGACCTCGCTCCCGCGGACACGGCGCTGCTCGACCCGGCGCTCGTGCTCGGGTTCGTGACCGAGGAGGGCGGCCCGACCAGCCACAGCGCGATCCTCGCGCGGGCGCTCGGTGTGCCGGCGATCGTGGCGCTGCCGGGTGCCTGTGAGATCGCCGAGGGCACGCTGATCGCGGTCGACGGCAGCACGGGCGACCTCTTCGTCGACCCGAGCGCCGAGAAGCGGGCCGGGCTTGAGGCGGCGGCCGCGGAGCGGAAGGCCGCTCTGGCGGCTTCCTCCGGTCCGGGTGCGACCTCCGACGGCCACAAGGTGCCGCTGCTGGCGAACGTCGGCGGTCCGGCCGACGTGCCGGCGGCCGTGGAGGCCGGCGCCGAGGGTGTGGGCCTGTTCCGTACCGAGTTCCTGTTCCTGGACGACAGCAAGAAGGCGCCGTCCGAGGAGAAGCAGATCGAGTCGTACCGCAAGGTGCTTGAGGCCTTCCCCGAGGGCCGGGTCGTCGTACGGGTGCTGGACGCCGGCGCCGACAAGCCGCTGGACTTCCTGACTCCGGCGGACGAGCCGAACCCGGCCCTGGGCGTACGAGGTCTGCGGACGCTGCTGGACCACCCGGAAGTGCTGCGGACGCAGCTCACCGCGCTGGCCAAGGCCGCCGAGGGGCTGCCGGTCTACCTGGAGGTCATGGCTCCGATGGTGGCCGACCGGACCGACGCCAAGGCGTTCGCCGACGCGTGCCGGGAGGCCGGGTTGCGGGCGAAGTTCGGCGCGATGGTGGAGATCCCCTCCGCCGCGTTGAGGGCGCGCTCGATCCTGCAGGAGGTCGAGTTCCTGTCCCTGGGCACCAATGACCTGGCGCAGTACGCCTTCGCCGCCGACCGCCAGGTCGGTGCGGTCTCGCGCCTGCAGGATCCCTGGCAGCCGGCGCTGCTCGATCTGATCGCCATCTCGGCGGAGGCCGCCCGGGCGGAGGGCAAGAGCTGCGGTGTCTGCGGCGAGGCCGCCTCGGACCCGCTGCTGGCCTGTGTGCTGACCGGTCTGGGTGTCACCTCCCTGTCGATGGGTGCCGCGTCGATTCCGTACGTGCGGGCGACGCTCGCCAAGTACACGCTGGCGCAGTGCGAGCGGGCCGCGGCGGCGGCGCGCGCCTGCGACACTGCCGACGAAGCGCGGAAGGCCGCGCAAGCGGTGCTGTCGGGCGAGTAGCAGCGAGCTGACGACCGAGGGGCCTTCGCCGGTGGCGGGGGCCCCTCGGCCGTACGTGCTACTGGTGGGGGCCGGGGCCGTCCACCTCGTACCCGGGGCAGTATTCGACGCCCGGCTCGGGGGCGACGGGTTCCCCGGTGTCGGCGTCGGTGCAGTAGGCGTTGAACACGGCTGCCGCGGAGAGCGCGACCAGGCGTCCCCGGTCCAGGCGCCAGCCGTGGACCCGGTCGCGGAAGCCCTCGGTGGTGCTGCGCAGCACCAGTCCTCCGGGGCCGCCGAGAGCCAGGCCCGCGGCGAGGACGGTCACGAAGTCGAGGCTTTCTCGGCCGGCGATCCGGGGCGGGCCGGCGGGCTGTTCGGCCGCCTCCGCGTGGAGGACGGCGACGAGCTGCTCGTCCCGGGTGGGGACGCTGCACACCAGGTGGTGGTGGCCGGGGCCGGCTCCTTCCAGGAGGCGGGAGAGCGCCTCGGTGGCGCGCTCGAACGAGGCGTGGCCGATGTCCTCACCGCAGTCCGCGCAGTTTCCGACGCCGGCGAGGAGGGTGGTGGCGTACTCCCAGGTGGCTTGGCGGACGGCCTCGTCGACGAGGAGCGGGACCAGTTCGTCGATGGGCTGGCCGCTGTAGGGCAGGCCGGCCCCCGTGCCGGCCAGTTCGGCGGTGAAGCGGGTGCGGGCTCCGGCGCTGTCCGGGTCGAGGGCGTGGTCCGCGCAGTATTCGGCGTACTCCTCGGGGTCGAAGAGGGCGACGGTGGTGTGGATGCCCTGGGCTGCCAGAGACGTGAGCAGGGCCTCGACGTGGCGCAGGTACTCGGCGTAGTCGGCGGGGTGGTCGAAGGTGAAGCTGCGGTAGCCGCACATGGCCGCGAAGTCCCCGGCTTCGGCCAGGAGGCCGAGGGTGCTGGGGACTTCGCGGCGCAGTGTGCGGCGCCTGCTGCTGTGGACAGGGGCGTCTTCCGCACTGTTCGCAGCGGGCGCGGTGCTTGCGGCGCTTCCGGTGTCGGCGGTGTTGGTGGTGTTGGTGGTGTGGGCGGTGGTGCCCGGCGTGTGGTCCGGTCGGCGTGGCATGGTTCTGGCTCCCCCTGAGTGTGCTCCCATTGCTCACTCACCGTAACCATGCCCACTGACAGTGACCCCGCGCGTCCTCAGGCGCGGGTGCGGGCCAGCTCCTCGTAGAAGCGGAGGAGCTCCACGTTGTCCACCGAGCCGGGGTTGACCGCCTTCGCCATCGGCGCCCCTTGCAGGAGTCGCTTGACCGGCACCTCAAGACGCTTGCCGGTCAGGGTGTGCGGGATGCCCGCCACCTCGATGATCTCGTCGGGGACGTGGCGCGGGGACAGCTGCTCGCGGATCGTCGCCTTGATCCGGCCGCGCAGCTCGTCGTCGAGCGCGGCACCCGGCGCGAGGTGGACGAAGAGCGGCATCCAGTAGCCGCCGTTCGCCTCCTCCAAGCCGATGACCAGGGACTCCTTGATCTCCGGAAGGCGTTCGACGGCCTCGTAGATGTCGGCGGAGCCCATCCGGACGCCCTGGCGGTTGAGGGTGGAGTCGGAGCGGCCGTGGATGACGACGGAGCCGTGGTCGGTGATCGTGATCCAGTCCCCGTGCCGCCAGACGCCGGGGAACATCTCGAAGTAGCTCTCGCGGTAGCGGCTGCCGTCGGGGTCGTTCCAGAAGTGGATCGGCATGGAGGGCATGGGGTTGGTGACCACCAGCTCCCCCACCTCACCGGTGAGCGGCTTGCCCGACGGGTCCCAGGACTGCAGGTCCGTGCCGAGGCAGGCGGCCTGGAGTTCGCCGATGTGGACGGGGAGCGTGGGGACGGCGCCCGCGAAGCAGCTGCACACGTCCGTGCCGCCGCTGACCGAGGCGATCCACAGGTCCTCGGCCACCTCCTCGTGGAGCCAGCGGAAGCCGTCGGGGGGCAGCGGCGAACCGGTGGTGGCCACGCACTTCACGGCGGAGAGGTCGAAGTCGCGCGCGGGGCGGACCCCGGCCTTGCGGCAGGCCATGACGTAGGCGGCGGAGGTGCCGTACAGGGTGGCCCCGGTCCGCTCGGCGATCCGCCACTGCGCACCGGTGTCGGGGTAGCCGGGGCTGCCGTCGTACAGGACGACCGTGGTGCCCGTCAGCAGTCCGGAGACGAGGAAGTTCCACATCATCCAGCCGGTGGACGTGTACCAGAAGAACCGGTCCTGCGGGCCGAGGTCGCAGTGCAGGCCGAGCTGCTTCAGGTGCTCCAGGAGGATGCCGCCCTGGGACTGCACGATGGCCTTGGGCAGTCCGGTCGTACCGGAGGAGTACAGGACCCACAGCGGGTGGTCGAACGGGACCGCCTCGAAGACCGGGTCTGCGGTTCCCGAGACCAGGTCCGCCCAGGTCAGGGCCCCGTCGGGAGCCCCGGTGCCGAGCAGCGGGATGTGGACCACGGCGCGCAGGGACGGGAGCTCGGCGCGCAGTTCGGCGACGGTGTCGCGGCGGTCGTGCTCCTTGCCGCCGTAGCGGTAGCCGTCGACGGTGAACAGCACCACCGGCTCGACCTGCTGGAAGCGGTCGAGGACGCTGCGGGCCCCGAAGTCGGGGGCGCAGGAGGTCCAGACCGCGCCGACCGCGGCGGTGGCGAGGAGGGCGGTGACCGCTTCGGGGATGTTGGGGAGGTAGCCGCTGACCCGGTCGCCGGGGCGTACGCCGAGGGCGCGCAGTTCGGCGGCGAGTGAGCCGACCTGGCGGCGCAGATCCGACCAGGTGACGGGCGTGGGCTCGTGCGTCTCGTCCACGTACAGCAGGGCGGCGTCGTCGGCGCGCGCCGGGTCCTCGGCGGCACGCAGCGCGTGCTCGGCGTAGTTGAGGGTGGCGCCGGTGAACCAGCGTGCGCCGGGCATGGACCGGTCCGCGAGGACGGATTCGTACGGGTCGGCGAAGCGTACGTCGAACCAGGCGGCGACGGCCTCCCAGAAGGTGTCGAGCTCGTCGACGGACCAGCTGTGCAGCGCCGGGTAGCCGCCGTCCGCGGGCGCTCCGTAGTGCTCGGCCGCCCAGGCCTGGAAGGCCGTGATGCGGGCCGCGGCGATCCGGTCGGGCCCCGGGGACCAGAGGGGTTCCGGCTGGGTGGCTGAGGTCATGGATCGGCTCCCGGTCAGTCTGCGGCTCGCGCGTGGTGTGCGTACGGTGCCATCGCGCGGTGGGTGTGCGCGCGGCGGCTCACAGGGACCATGCCATGTGATCTACATCCGCACCAGGGGTGTCCTGGGCGGCCGGGCGGCGCCGCGCGGGCCGGCCGCGCGAGGTGTCGCCCGGCGCGCTGCGCTTCCCGTCACGGTGAACGGAAGTTGAACGCGGCCCGCTCGGCGGGCGGCCGGTGGCAGGGTGAGCAGCATGAACGGTCGCGATCTGGTGCGTGCGGTGAAAGACCTCGGTACGGAACGCGGACGGCGCGCCTGGCGCTCCGCCCTGCGCCACCGGCGCGCGGACGCGCTGGGGTTCCCGCGGCGGGGCGCGGAGCGGGCGCGCGTGCCGGGTCTGCTGACGGGTACGGAGTCGCGCCCGGGGGGCGGGGTGCTGCGGTTCACGCGTTCGGAACTGCTCGTACGGGTCACGGTCGGCGGCGCGGTGTTCTGGGGGTGGGACGGGGCCGAGCCGGGTCCCTCGTACGCGGTGGTCGGCAGCGGTCCGCAACCCGACCCGCGGGCCGTGCTCGAACCGGACACCGGGGGCGGCTGGCGCGTGGTGGCGGAGCGGGTGACGGTGGCGGTGTCCCGGCACGGGGCGGTGGAGGTGCGGACGCCGGGCGGGACGGTGCTGCGCCGGGAGCTGCCGCCGCGCTGGTGGGAGCCGGCAGACGGGTCCCCCGCCGGGCCGGACGGGCCGCGGTGGAGGCAGCGCGCGGAGGTCCCGGCGGACGCCCGTTTCTTCGGGCTGGGCGGGCGGGCGGCGGGGCCCCGGCTGCGGGACGGGGTGTACCGGCTGTGGAACACCGACCCCAAGGGGGGCTTCCGGCCGGGCGACGACCCGCTGTACATCACCATGCCGGTGCAGATGGTGGTCGCGGACGCGGGGACGCACCTGGTGTTCCACGACAACCCGTGGGACGGGCGGGTGCTCCTGTGGGAGGGCGAGGACGGCGCGGGCTCGGGGCCGGACCGGCCGGGCTCGGTCGAACTGCGCATGGAGGGCGGGCCGTTGCGGGCCTGGGTGCTGGTGGGGACGCCGGCGCGGGTGCTCCAGGGCTGGTCCGGACTGACGGGCGCGGCCGCCGTACCGCCCGAGTGGGCGCTCGGGTACCAGCACGCGCGGTGGGGGTTCGGGAGCGCCGCGGAGGTACGGCGGGTGGTGTCGGGCTACACCTCGCGGGGGCTCGCCCTGTCGGCCGTCCACCTCGACATCGACCACTACGAGGGGCACCGTGTCTTCACCGTGGACGAGGCGCGCTTCCCGGACCTGCCGGGGCTCGCGGGGGATCTGCGGGAGCAGGGCGTGCGGCTGGTCTCGATCGTCGATCCGGCGGTGAAGGTGGACGACGCGGTCCACGCCTCCGGACGGGCGGTGGGTCCGCAGGGCGCGTTCGTACGTGACGCCCGGGGGCAGGAGGTGCGGGGCGAGGTCTGGCCCGGGGAGTGCGTGTATCCGGACTTCACCGATCCGGCGGTGCGCTCGTGGTGGGGCGGGCTGTACGCGGAGCGGCTGGCGCAGGGCTTCTCCGGGGTGTGGCACGACATGAACGAACCGGTGTCCTTCGCCCCCTTCGGGGACCCGAGCCTGCCCCGGTCGGCACGGCACGCGCTGGAGGGGGCGGGCGGCGACCACCGGGCCGCGCACAACGTGTACGGGCTCGCCATGGCGCGGGCGGGCTGGGAGGGGCTGGTCCGGCTGCGGCCGGACGAGCGGCCGTTCCTCTTCTCCCGGTCGGGGTGGGCGGGGATGCAGAGGTACGGGGGTACGTGGTCCGGGGACGTGGAGACCGGCTGGGAGGGGCTGCGGGCCTCCCTGGCGCTGGTGCTGGGGCTCGGCCTGTGCGGGGTGCCGTACTCGGGGCCCGACGTCGGCGGCTTCTCGGGGTCGCCCTCGCCGGAGCTGTACCTGCGGTGGCTGCAGCTGGGGGCGTACCTGCCGCTGTTCCGGACCCACTCGGCGATCTGGGCGGGGCGGCGCGAGCCGTGGGAGTTCGGGCCCGAGGTGGAGGAACACGCCGGGGCCGTACTGGCGGAGCGGGAGCGGCTGCGGCCGTACTTCGTGACGCTGGCGCACCTGGCGCGGCGGACGGGCGCCCCGTACGTACGGCCGCTGTGGTGGGGGGCGCCGGAGGACCGGGTCCTGCGGGACTGCGAGGACGCGTTTCTGCTCGGTGACGCGCTGCTGGTGGCCCCGGTGCTGGAGCCCGGGGCGGACCGGCGGGCCGTGCGGCTGCCGCGGGGCCGGTGGTACGACACCGCCACGGGAGCGGCGTACGAGGGCCCGGGGCAGGTGCTGCTGGACGCGCCGGCGGGGCGGATCCCGGTGCTGGCACGGGCCGGAGCACTGCTTCCGGTGCGCTCGGCGGACGGGGCGGTGGTGCTGGAGGCGTGGGCTCCGGCGCGGGGGCGCACGGGCGGCGGGCTGGTGATCCGCGACCCGGGTCCGGGCTTCGAGCCGGGTGAGGTGGAGCGGTACGCGGTGCGGTGGGCCGGGGACGCGGTGGTGGTGGAGGACGAGGCCGGGGGCGTGGTGGAGGGGGTCGTGGTACGCGGTCTCGGGCAGGCGGCGGACCGGGGCACGGCGACGCAGGCCCTCGGGGCGGGTACGAGCGGGGGCGCGGCGGCTCCGGGCGGGGGTGAGGCGGCTGCGGCCGGGGGCGCGGCGGCGGCTGCGGGTGGCGGGGTCGAGGCGGGCTCGACCACTGATGTAGGCCCTCTGTAGCGGGTGTCGGGATGCTGGCGCGGGGCGTGCGGCGCGGACGCCGCCCGGCGGCGTGCGCGTCCCGGGCCGCCGGCCTGAGCTCGCCCTCCCACCCTCCACCCGTGCGATCAGGGAGTCTGTGATGGTTTTAGCGAGCCCGGCGCGGCCGTATCCGACGACGCGGCGGATGCGACCGCGCCGGGACACTGCCCCGGGCGCCGAGGCGGTGGGCGCCTGGCAGTTGCTGACGGTGTGGACCCTGGTGGTCGTGACGGAGCAGGCACCGGTCAGATCTTTCACGGTGATCGGCGCGGTGTCGGTCGGGGCCGTCGCGGTGGGATTCCTCCACGGGATGCTTCTGGTGAAGCCCCTCGCGCTGGTGGGCCGTTGGACGGCCCGGGTGACGGCCTGGCCGGAGCCCGTCGCCGTGGCGGCGGTGCTGGCGCCGGTGTCGGCTGCGGTCGCCGCCGGTGTGGCCTGGGGGCTCGACTCCCCCTCGCTGGTGGGGCAGGCCGGCTTCCTGGAGGTGTGGGCGTGGACGGCGGCCTCGGCGGTGCTGCCGCTCGCCACGGGCGCCGTCCTGCGGGGCCGCCGGGTCGCGACGCGTGAGGTGTGGCGGCGGGGGGCCGTGGTGGCCGGGAGCATCACGGGCGTGGTGATGCTGATGAGCTTCGTGATGGAACTGCCCGTGTAGCACCGGCGAGCCCCGGGTGTACGCGCCCGGTCAGGCGGCCCGCTCAGGCGGCCGGATGGAGCGGCCCGGTCAGGCGTAGCGTCCCGCGAACCACGCCGCGGCCGCATTCGTGTGCAGCGGGAACGCCAGGGGCGCCGGACCGCGCAGGATGTGCCAGCCCGTGGTCTCGTCGGTGGCGGCGGAGGCCGGGAGGGCGGCCGCCGGCCGGAGGGGGAGGAGGCCGAAGAGGAGCAGGTGCCCTCCGGGCGAGCTCATGGCGTCGGCCAGGACCACCTCCGAGGCCGGGGCCTGGATGCCGGTCTCCTCGCGCAGCTCGCGCACCACCGCGTCGCGCCAGTCCTCGCCGAAGTCCATGAAGCCGCCGGGCAGGGCGGTCCCGCCGAGCCCCGGCTCGATGGTGCGGGTGATGACCACCAGGCCCGTGCCGCGCTCGTCCTCGACCGGCAGGAGGGCGACCGCGACCGGAAGCGGGTTGCGGTAGACGGTGGCGCCGCAGGACGGGCAGACGCGGGGCCAGTCGGCCGTACCGTAGGGCGCTCCGCAGGTGGAGCAGTGCGAGTCCTTCAGCTGTGCCGGCATTCCGCGATGGTAGGCCAAGGCATATGAGGATGCCGGCTGTTGTGAGTTGCCTGGCCATGCTGGCCGGCGGGGCGTCCGCGCCCGGTTTCGTGGCCCTGTCCGACCTCGACCCGAGTATCCCGCAGGACATCCGGTACGCAACTGCCGACAATTTCACCGGCGGCGTCGTGGACGGCTACGAGGAGCCCGTCTGCCTGCTCGCGCGTCCCGCCGCCGAGGCACTGCGGCGGGCCCAGCGCAGGCTGCTGCGGCGCGGGTACACGCTGAAGGTGTACGACTGCTACCGGCCCCAGCGGGCCGTGGACCGGTTCGTGCGCTGGGCCGGGGAACCGGATGACCTGCGGCGGAAGGCGGAGTTCTATCCCGGTGTGGACAAGCACCGGCTCATCCCCGACGGGTACATCGCCGAGAAGTCCGGCCACAGCCGGGGCAGTACGGTCGACGTGACCCTTGCGGAGCTGCCCGGGCGGGACCTGGACATGGGGACCCCTTTCGACTTCTTCGATCCGCTCTCGCACACCGACTCCCCCGGGATCGCCGGCGCCGCACGCGCCCACCGCAGGCTGCTGAAGCAGGCGCTCGCCGAAGAGGGCTTTGTGAATCTGCCCGAGGAGTGGTGGCATTTCACCTTCGAGCCGGAGGAATTCCCCGCCACGTATTTCGACTTCCCGGTCGCCGCCGCCTCGGTCCGGCCGTGAGCAGCGGGCCGACGCGGGCAGAGCTGCCCGAGACCGACCGGAACCGGCTCGCCTGGAACCGGTGACCGGGGCGGGTGCACCGTGACAGACTTCTGACGCTACGTCAGATTCTTGTCCCGGGAGGAACCTTGGCACGCACACGGATACCCGTCGTCGGCGGGTGGTTCACCGACGACGACGCGGAAGGCGGCTTCCGCCTGCTCGGCACCCGGTGCTCGGCATGCGACGCGGTGTTCTTCCCGCGCGAGGACACGTACTGCCGCAACCCGCACTGCCCCGGCGGCGGCCGGCTGACCGAGGTGCCGCTCTCCCCGCGCGGGCGGGTCTGGTCCTACACCGACGGGCGCTACCGGCCGCCCGCACCGTACGTGTCGGAGCCGTCCGAGCCCTGGGAGCCGTACACCCTCGTCGCGGTCGAGCTGGAGGCCGAGGGCATGGTGGTGCTCGGGCAGGCGGCGCCCGGGGTGGGCGTCGCCGATCTGGCGGTGGGCATGGAGGTCGAGGTGGTGGGCGGCGTACTGAACGAGGACGCCGACACGACCTGGACCACCTGGCGGTTCCGCCCCGTGGACACCCCGGGAGGCCGCTCGTGAGCAGCGCAGCCGGCGAGGTCGCCGTCCTGGGGGCGGGCATGCACCCCTGGGGCAAATGGGGCCGCAGTTTCGTCGAGTACGGGCGGGCCGCCGCCCGCCATGCCCTCACCGACGCGGGCCTGGAGTGGACCGACGTGCAGTCCGTCGTCGGCGCCGACACGGTGCGCGGCGGCTACCCCGGCTACGTGGCCGGCGCGACCTTCGCCCGGGCCCTCGGCTGGCAGGGCGCCCGGGTGACCAGCGTCTACGCGGCCTGCGCCTCGGGGGGCCAGGCGATCGGGGCGGCCCGCGCGCAGATCCTGGCCGGGCTCGCCGACGTCGTCCTCGTCGTCGGTGCGGACGCGGCGCCCAAGGGGTTCTTCGCCCCGGCGGGCGGGGACCGGCCCGACGATCCCGACTGGTTGCGGTTCCGGGTGCTGGGGGCCACGAATCCGGCGTACTTCGCCCTCTACGCCCGTCGCCGGATGGCCGTGTACGGGGACACCGCCGAGGACTTCGCCCAAGTGAAGGTGAAGAACGCCGCGGCGGGCGCCCTCAACCCGCTGGCCCGCTACCGCAGGCCGGTGACGGCCGACGAGGTCGCGGCCTCGGCCGTCGTCGCGGATCCGCTGCGGCTGCTGGACATCTGCGCGACCTCGGACGGGGGCGCGGCGCTGGTGCTGAGCAGTATGGACTTCGCCCGCTCGCGCGGGATCGCCGACCCGGTGCGGATCCGGGCCGTGTCGACGGTGACGCCGACGTATCCGCGCACGGTGCTGGACCTGCCCGACATCGCCACCGATGCGACATCGGCGTCGGCGCCCCCGCCGGGGTCGTTCCGGGCCTCCATCGCGCGCGCCGCCTACGAGGAGGCCGGGCTCGGTCCCGAGGACCTGTCCTGCGCGGAGGTGTACGACCTGTCCACGGCACTGGAATTGGAGTGGTACGAGGACATCGGGCTCTGCGGCGAGGGCGAGGGGGCCAAGCTGGTACGGGAGGGGGCGACCGCGCTCGGGGGGCGGGTGCCGGTCAACACCAGTGGCGGGCTGGCCTCCTTCGGGGAGGCGGTGCCGGCGCAGGCGATCGCCCAGGTGTGCGAGCTGACCTGGCAGTTGCGAGGTACCGCCGGGGAGCGGCAGGTTCCCGGGGCGAGGGCCGGGATCACCGCGAACCAGGGGCTGTTCGGGCACGGTTCGGCCGTCGTCGCCGTGCGCTGACCTGGGCCTGTTGTCCGTTCTTGTCCGAACGCTTGACGGCCCCCGGCGGCAGGTTCACACTCGCTCCACAGTCCCGCGCCGCGTCCGACGCCGCGACGGGGACCCCCGATCCCCCCATGAGAGCTGCGGCCCGTACCCCAGTCGGCGGGGGTACGGGCCGCCTCCATGCACCAGGGGCCTCAGGCCCCCGCCGTCAGGCTCCGGCGCCGGGCCCGCGCCAGGGACATGGCGTGCTCCACGACCCCGACCAGCACGTCCTTGACGGACTCCCGGTCCCGCGCGTCACACAGGAGCACCGGTACCTCGGGGTCGAGGTCGAGTGCCTCCCGTACGGTGACCACGGGGTGGCGTTCGGCCCCGTCGAAGCAGTTGACGGCGACCACGAAGGGGATCTGGCGCCGCTCGAAGTAGTCGACGGCGGCGAAGCAGTCGGCGAGGCGGCGGGTGTCGGCCAGGACCACGGCGCCCAAGGCGCCCTGGGCCAGTTCGTCCCAGAGGAACCAGAAGCGGTCCTGCCCCGGGGTGCCGAACAGGTACAGCACCAGGTCCTCGCGCAGGGTGATGCGCCCGAAGTCCATGGCCACGGTGGTGGTGGACTTGGCCTCCACTCCCCCGGTGTCGTCGATGCCGACCCCCGGTTCGGAGAGCAGTTCCTCCGTCCGCAGCGGTCTGATCTCACTCACCGCACTGACCAGGGTGGTCTTGCCCACCCCGAAGCCGCCCGCGACCAGGATCTTCAGGGTCAGCGGCTCGACCGGCGACACGGCATGCATGGCGCCGGTGCGGCTAGAGCGCCCGAAGGCCATCGATCACCTCACGCAGAATGGATTCGTCGGGCAGTTCGGCCGGCGGTACCGGCCTGGTCACGTGGACCAGTTCGTCGTCGACCAGGTCACCGATGAGGACCCGCACCACCCCCACCGCGAGGTCGAGCTCGGCCGCGAGTTCGGCGACGGACTGCGGCCGTTCCCGGCACAGCCCGAGGATGTGGGCGTGTTCCGGGGACAGGGTCATGTCCCAGACCGGGTCGTCGGCGGCCGGTTCGGCGACGACGAGCGCGATCAGGTCGAGCCGGTGCTGGCCGGCGTGGCTGGTCCGACCGCGGGTCATGGCGTAGGGGCGTACGACCGGACCCGCCTCGTCGTCGAACCAGTGCGGGTGGGCGGGCTCCTGCGGACCGCCGGGGGTGTGCGGGGGGTGGTCCTGGCGGTTGTGGCCTGAATCGCTCATGCCGTGCGCCTCACCCTCCGGCTGGCAGCCCGGAGCGCGGCGCGGTCGCCAGGTGGTCGCCCACCCGCTTGACCATCAAGGTCATCTCGTAAGCGACCTGCCCGACGTCGGAGTCGGCGTCGGAGAGCACCGCCAGGCAGCTGCCGTCGCCGGCGGCCATGACGAAGAGGAACGCCTCGTCGAGCTCGACCACGGTCTGGCGGACCTTGCCGGAGTCGAAGTGGCGCCCCACTCCCTTGGCCAGGCTGTGGAAGCCGGAGGCCACGGCGGCCAGGTGCTCGCTGTCCTCGCGGGTCAGGTCCTTGGAGCTGCCGGTGGGCAGGCCGTCGCCCGAGAGGACCACCGCCTTGCGGATGCTGCCGACCCGGTCGACGAGCTCGTCGAGGAGCCAGTTGAGCGGGCCGGAGCCGCGGCCCCGGGTGTCGTTGCCGGTCTGCGGTGCGGTCATCGACCGTCCCCCTCGTTCTCGTTCGCGGGACCGGAGGCGGCGGAGGTGCCGGTTCCGGTCTCGGACTGCTGCTGTGCCTCGTGTCGGCGGCCCGCCGTCCAGCCGCGCTGGAGTGCGGACATGCGTGTACGTACGTCTTCCGCGTCGCGCTCCTGCACCGGGTCGGTGGCCGCCTCGGCGGGTACGGGGGCCGGGGCGTTCTTGAGCTGGGGCGCCAGGTTGGCCTGGCGGACGCGCTTGGGCAGGCCGCCGGGGCCCTCGACCGGGCGGGCGTCGCCGGGCCGGGCGGCGGGGACAGCGGGAGGCTCCGGTACCGCCGTGACCGGACGCGGCTCCACGCGGCGGCCGTGGTCGGCGACCAGCGTGGGCGTGGGCCGGCGGCGCGGGAGCGGCACGGCCCCGTGGGCGCGCGGGCCGTCCGGGCGTGCCGTGTCCAGGCGGGAGCTCTGCAGGCGCACCGGGCCGGTGGGCGCGAGCGGTTCCCGCTCCCGCTCGCGGTCGGCTCGCGGGCGGTCGGTGTGCGGGCGGTCCGGGTGGGAGCGGTCGGCTCGCGGGCGGTCGGCCGGGCGCAGCCCCAGCAGGGCGCTGCGCGGGGTGCCGCCCGGCGGGGTCTCGTCGTCCAGCGTGGCCATGGCGGGCGGCCGGCCGCCGACGCCGCCGAGGCCCGCGGGGCGGGGGCCGGCCTCGTCGGAGGCGTCGTCGATGCCGTCCAGGCCGAGCGGGGCCTCCAGTTCCACGGGGCCGCGCAGGTCGGAGGCGGGCAGTGAGCGGCCGCCCGCGGCGTGCCGCACGACGCTCCGGGCCGGGCGGGCCGTGGCCTTGCCGTTCCTGGCGCCCTTGCCGTCCCCGAGGCGCAGGCCGGTGCCGTTGGTCTCGGGCGCCTCGGTCAGCAGGTCCGCCGGGAGGAAGACCACCGCGGTGGTCCCTCCGTACGGGCTGGGCTGCAGGACGACCTTGACGCCGTGGCGCTGCGCGAGGCGGCTGACGACGAACAGGCCCAGCCGGTCGGTGTCGGAGAGCTCGAACTCGGGGGTCTCGGCGAGCCGGAGGTTCGCGTCGAGCAGGGCCTCCGGGTTCATGCCGAGCCCGCGGTCGTGGATCTCCAGGGTGAAGCCGTTCGCGACGCGCTCGCCGTGCACCTGGACCGCGGTGTGCGGCGGGGAGAAGACGGTGGCGTTCTCCAGGAGTTCGGCCACGAGGTGCGTGACGTCGGCGACCGCGGGGCCGGCGATGCCGAGCCGCGGCAGGCGGCGCACCTCGATGCGCTCGTAGTCCTCGACCTCGGCCACGGCGGCCCGGACGACGTCCATGAGCTGGACGGGCTTGCGCCACTGGCGGGAGGGGGCGGCGCCGGAGAGGATCACCAGGCCCTCGGCGTGGCGGCGCATGCGGGTGGTCATGTGGTCGAGGCGGAAGAGGTCGGCGAGCTCCTCGGTGTCCTCGGTGCGCCGTTCCATGGTGTCGAGCAGGGTCAGCTGGCGGTGCAGCAGCACCTGGTTGCGGCGGGCCAGGTTCACGAAGACCTCGGAGACGCCGCGGCGCAGCTCGGCCTGCTTGACGGCGGCCTCCACGGCGGCGCGCTGGAGGGTGTTGAGGGCCAGGCCGACCTGGCCGACCTCGTCCTTCTCGTACTCCAGGCGGGGGGCCTCGGTCTCGACGTCGACGTGTTCGCCGGCCGCGAGGCGGCGCATGACCGCGGGCAGCCGCACTCCGGAGACCTCGTGGGCCTCCTTGCGGAGCCGGGACAGGTCGCGGACCAGGTTACGGCCGATGCGCACGGACAGCACGAGGGAGACGACGAGGGCGATGAAGCCGAGGATGCCGGCGACGGCGGCCTGGAGCAGGACCTTCATGGCGACGGGCTCGACGCGCTTCTGGTAGCGGTCGCCGGCGGCGGTGCCCATGGCGGCGACCTCGTCGAGGACCCTGTTGGCGGCCTCGTCCCACTGGGCCGCGGTGACGCGCGGGTTCTTGCCGGGGCCGCCGGCGATGAAACGTTCCTCGGCGTCGCGCAGCGGCTTGGTGTCCGGGCCGGCCCAGTACTGCTCGAACAGGTCGCGTTCGGCGGCGGGGAGGATCGCGAGGTTGAACTCGTAGAGCAGCGCGCGGTTGGCGGCGAGGTCGGAGACGCGGCGGATGTCGGCCGGGCTGACGTTGCGGGCGGCGAGGGCGGACGCGATGACGGCGTCCTCGCGGGAGAGCGCCTCGCGGGCGCGGGTGATGCCGACGAGGGCGCGGCCCTGCTTGTCCATCTCCACGTCCTGGAGGGCGTGGAGGTTCATGAGGAAGTCGTAGCAGGGGTCGACGAGGCGGCTGTACAGCTCCAGTGCCTGGCTCGGGTCGAGGGTGTTCTGGTCGACGGAGCGGCGCAGGGTACCGATGCCGTGGAAGGCGTCGAGGATGGAGTCGAGGCGCTGGGCGGTCGCGGGGGTCAGCTCGTCGACGACCTCGGGGTCCTTGGCGTCCTTGCTGATCCGGTCGACGAGCTCGTCGGTCGCGGCGCGGCGCTTGGTGAGTTCGGCGGTGGCGGTGGCGGCCCGGGGGTCGCCGAGGACGACGAGGGTCTGGCGGCGTTCCTTCTGGATGACGCGGACGACGTCCTCGATGGGGTAGCCGACCTTGTCGATGACGTAGGCGACGTCGAGGAGTTGGACGGCCTGCTGTCCGGTGATGACGGTGGCGAAGCCCCACAGTGCGGTGAGGGAGACGAGCGGCACCAGAAGCAACGCCACGATCTTCCGGCGGATGGACTTCCCGCGAAAGCGCATGGCGTCCTCAGCCTCCCCCAGCTCAACCCCGTTGGCGGGGGTCGGTGTTCCGTCATTTAAACGGCGTGAGCCTACTACTGCCGGGGGGCGGCTTCGAAGGCGTGTCCGGACGTTTTCGGCCGGACCCCTGGGCTTAGATCACGAGTTGTCCGACACTTCCGGTCAAGAGCAGCCCGTTATGTGGCAGATGACCCTGAGTGGGGTATCGGTTCCCGCAATCGGATGGATGGCTGGAATTATTCGTTCCGGACTGGGTAGCCGCGCAGAAGAAGTCCGCGATACGGGAATCTCCCGACGGGGCCGAACGTCTACCTGTTCGAGGGGATACGTCGGGGTAGGGGTGCACCATGGGGTTCTACGAGGACGAGGACAACGGCGCGGCCGGTTCGGTGAGGCGGTCGCTGTGGCAGGTGGAGCCGGCCGAGCGGCGCCGGATGCCGGATCCGGTGCGCGAAGCGGCGGTGCGGGCGGTGTTGATCGTCGCCCTGACGCTGACGCAGTCGACGATCGCCTTCCTTCTCACGCTCACCGGCTCCTGGCTGGCCCTGCCGATGGCGCTGGGGGCGATAGCCGGGACCGTGGTCGCCACCTGGGGGGTGCTGGACGTACTGATCACCCGGCAGACGTGGAACCAGCGGTACGGGGTCGTGTCGGAGCCGAGCAGCACGGCGCGGGCGCTGCGGCGCGAGCAGCGCCGGGTCCGCCGGGCGGCCCGTGCCGCGGCGCAGCCCGGCCCGGCAGGCCGAATACGCCGACCCGCCGGGGGCGGCCGGATGGCCGCCTGGCCGTCGGCGGCCGGTGACCGGCACTACCAGGCGACCTCGGGCCGGGGATAGGCGGGCCGGGGGGGGGGCAGCCAGGCCGGGGCGGCCGGGCCGGGGCCGTTGGCACGGGGTGGTGCCGCCCGAGGCCTACCGACGGCCGGCCTGGCGCCGCCGGGGTCGTACCCGCCGGCGCCGCCAGGGGCATGCCCGCCGGGGCCCTGCCGGCGGCCCGCTTGGGGCCGCTTGGGGCCGCCGTCAGGAGTTGACCGCGGAGCGGCGGAACATGCGGGTCGCCGTGATCTCGCCGTGAATGGTCTCCTCCTCCGCGGACGGCTGGGGGAGCCCCGGTCGCAGATGCTCCTCGACGCTGATGTACTTCAGCCCCGCCCGCAGGTCGGCATCGTTGCGCAGCCGGATCACCAGCGGGAATTCCGCGAGCGCCGTGGTGTCGAACAGGCCGGTGGTGTACAGCAGCTGCACACCGAGCGCGTCGGAGACGGCCCGCTGTAGTTCCAGCAGGTACGTGGCGTTCGCGCGCCCGATGGGGTTGTCGAGGAACAGCGTGCCCGCGTGGCGGTGGCGGTCCCGGCCCCGGTCGTTGCTGCGCAGCGCCGCCATCGTGCAGTACAGGGCGATCGCAGCGGTCAGCAGCTGACCGCCGGAGAACACGTCGCCCATCTGGCCGACCGGCACCCGCTCGGCGCGCAGCACCGCGTCCGGCTTGAGGATCTCCACGGAGACGCCCTTGGGCTCCAGCGCCGCCTGGACCCCGCGGAGCAGCAGGGACATGCCGTCGCGGCGGCCCTCGCCGAAGGAGGCGCCGCTGTTCTTCTTCACGGCCGTACGGGTCGCCTCGTCGATGACCTCGCCCAACCGCTCGGTCAGGGTCGCCTGGTCGGGCTCGTCGAAGCGGATGCGCAGGAACTCCTGCCCCGACCACTCCCCCAGGCCCTCGGGGAGCTGGGAGAGCCGCTGGGCGGAGCGGAGGGTGGCCAGGGCCGATTCGACGAGTCCGCGCAGCCGGTCGACGATGCTGTCGCGGTTGCGCTCCAGCTGGGCCAGTTCGTCGGTGAGGACGCGCAGCCGCGGGGCGAAGGCCGCGGCCCAGGCCGCCGCGTGCTCGGGCAGGGCGGAGGCGGGCAGTTCGCGGATCTGCTGGCGGGCCGGGGTGCGTACCTGCTCGTAGCGGGTGGCGTTGGCGTGCCGGACGAGGATGTCGCTGGACTCCCGCACGGCGGCTTCGGCGGCCGAGAGGTCGGCGGCGCAGCCGCGCAGGGAGCGGCGGGCCTCGGCGGCGGACTGGCGGGCCTCCTCCAGCGTGCCCCGGTGGGCCGCCGGCTCCTGCTCGTCGTCCTGGTGGGTGTGGTCGCGCAGCAGGTCCCGCAGCATGGCGGCGGTCTCGTCGAAGCCGCCGGCGCCGTCCTCGGCGGCCCGATGGGCGCGCAGCAGGTCGGCGTGTGCGGCGCGGGCGGTCTCGACGGCGGCGGTGTGGGCGGCCAGCTGGGCGGTCGCGGTGCGCAGCAGGGCCTGGGCGTGTTCGACGTCCGCGGGGACGAGTTCCTCGGGGAGGTCGGTGTGCGCTTCCCCCTCGGTCGGCGCGTGCCGTTCGGCCTCGCCCCGCAGTCGGCCGAGCTGCTCGCTGGCGGCCGACGCACGGGTCTCCAGCATCTGTACGAGGGCTTCGGCGCGGGCGGCGGCGGCCTGCCGGGAGGGGCCGTCGGCGCCGTCGGTGCCTTCGAGGAGCTGGGCGGCGCGGGTGCGGACCTTGTTGGTGAGCCGGTCCAGTTCGGCGAGGGCCGCGCTCTCGTCGCTCTCGGCGCGGGCCTGCTCGGCGCGCAGGTCCGCGCCGACGCCGACCTTCTCGTAGAGCCGGGAGGCGGCCCGGTAGGCCTCGCGCAGATCGGGCAGGGGTGCCTTGGGCGCGGCGTCCTCCTCCGGGAGGGCCTCGGGAGCGCCGGCGATCTCGGCGCGTTCGGCGCGCAGGGCGCGGGCGGTGCGGCGGGCGTCGTCGGCGGCGCGCTGGGCGGCCCGGCGGTCCTCGTCGGCGGCGCGGGCGCGGGCCAGGCAGGACTCGGCGCGGGCCTCGGACTCGGCGGCCTCGTCGGCGAGTTCGCGGACCTTGGCCTGCCAGCCGGCGCGTTCGCGCAGGCGGAAGGCGAGGCCGGCGAGGGCGTCGGCGGCCCGGCGGGCGCGCTGGGCGGTGTCCTGGCGTTCGTCGCGGACGCGGGCCGCGTCGGCGGCGGCCTCGTCGGCCTCGGCGCGTACGGTACGGGCCTCCGCGAGTTCGGCGTCCGCCTCCTCGGCGAAGGCGCGGGCCGCCTCGGCCTGCCGGGCGAGTTCGGCGAGGCGGCCGGGCGGGCAGCCGGTGCGCCAGGAGCCGAGCCGGGCGGCGAGTTCGCGGTCCCCGGCGAGCCGGGCCGCCAGGTCCCGGATCTCGGTGTCGCGGGCGGTGGCGCGGCTGCGCAGCGCCTGGCGTTCCTCGTCGGCGGCGTGCTCGTCGTGCATGGCCGGGTTCGGCGGGACGATGAAGATCCCGGAGGCTCCCGCGGCGTCGCCGCCCGCGGGGGGCACGGGTGCCAGCAGGGCCGCGGCCGTGCCGACGGCGACGGTCGAGCGGGGCAGCAGGGCTGCGCCGGACAGGACTTCGCGGGCCCGGGCGTGGGTGTCGGGGTCGGTGATGACCACGCCGTCGACGAGTTCGGGGCGGGCGGCGAGGACCGCGGCGTGGTCGGCCGGGTCCACGGACTGGGCGAGGTAGCGCCAGCCGGGCAGTGCCGGGATGCCGTGCTCGCCGAGGTACTCGACGGTGGCGAGGACGTCGGGGCCGGGCGGCAGCAGCCCGCCGTCGCCGAGCGCGCCGAGGATCCGGGCGTCGTCGGCGGCGGCCGTGCGCAGCTCGAACAGCTGGCGTTCGGCCGAGGCGACCCCGTCGGTGAGCAGGGTGTGGAGCTCGTCGGCGTTCCGGTCGAGTTCCTCGGCGGTGAGCCATCCTGCGGTGGCGGGAGCCGGGGTGCGGGCACCGGCTGCTGCGGCCGCCGCGCCGGGCCGTCCGGCTGCGCCGGGGTCGTCGGAGCCGGACGCTCCGGCTCCTGCGGAGCCGCGGGCGGTGGCCCCCGGTGCCCCGGGGTCAGCGGAGGCACCGGGGGCGCTGCCCGATCGGGCAGAGGCGGCGCCGGGGGTGCCGGCGGGCGTGGCTCCGCGCGGGTGCGGGAGGAAGGTGTCCGGCGCCGACGGGAGGCCCAGGAGCTCGGCGAGGCGGGGGGCGGCGGCGAGGGACTGCGCGGCGCGGTGCTCCGCCTGGTGGGCGGCTTCGGCCGCGTCGGCGGCGTCCGCGGCGCGGGCGGCGGTGAGTTCGGCGCGGGACTCCGCGGCGGCGGCCTCGCGGGCGGCTTCGGCTGCGGTGCGGGCGGCCTCGCGGGCCTCGTCCCAGGCGGCCACGGCGGTCTGCTCGGCGTCGCTGGCGGCGAGGGCGGCGCGGGCCGGGTCGGCGTCCGGCGCCGAGTCGTCGAGCCAGCCGGCCCGGACGGCCTCGGCGGTCTCCTGCTGGACCTCGGACAGCCGCGCCCGCAGGTGCTCGGCCTCGCTGCGGGCGCGCTGGGCGGCGGTGGCGGCGGCGGTGGCGTCGCGGTGCGCGGCCTCACCGGCTTCCTGGAGGGCGGCGGAACGCTCCTCCTCCTCGTTGGCCAGGCGTTCGCCGTCCTCGGCGGCGGTGTGCAGGGCGCGTACGAGCGCGGCGGCCGCGGTGGCGCGCGCGGCCAGGGCCGGGGCGGCGTCCCGCTCGGCCTCCAGGATCGCGGCGGCGACCCGGGCGGAGCGGTCGGCGGCCGCGCGGTGGCGCAACACCGTCTCGGCGGCCTGCCAGGCGGAGTGCAGGGTGCGGGCTTCGAGGAGCTCGCGGCGCTGGGCGGCGGCGGCCTTGTCGGCGACCGTCAGGGCCAGCGAGGCGTGCCGGTAGGCGAGTTCGGCGGAGATCGCGGCGCTGCGGGCGCGCGCGGACTCGGCGGCGGTGACGGCATGGGCGGCAGCGGTGACCCGCTGGGCGAGATCGGCCGCACGCCCCCGCTCCTCGGCAGCGCGGGCGGACAGCCGGCGGGCCAGGGTGCGGGTGCGGCGTTCGGCGCCCGCGTGGACGTCGCGCAGCCGGGAGCGGGTCTCGGCAGCCTCGACGATCTTGGTGAGGAGATCGACGGAGCCGGCGGTGAAGTCCCGTTCGGCCATGAGTTCGGAGCGGCGGCCGAGCTTGTTGCCGAAGCCGTGGACCAGGTCGGCGAGGCCGTCGGTGTCGCGCGTGTCGGTGACGGCGCGCAGCAGCAGGTCGGTGAAGTCGGAGTCCTTCTTGACCGCGAAGAGGCCCGCGGCCTCGCCCTCGTCGGCGTTCATCTCGCGCTGGTAGCGGAAGAGTTCGGGGTCGAGGCCGAGTTCGGTGAGGTGTTCGTTCCAGCGGTCGTGGATCTCCTCGAAGTACACCTCAAGGTGCGGGTAGGCCTTGCCGGCCTCGGTGAGGGCGTCGCGGAACCCCTTCATGGTGCGGCGCCGGCCCTGGGCGCCGGAGGCCCCCTCGACGGGCGGGCGGACGGCGGTGGCCTCGGCGACCGGGAGGTTGTCCAGGCTCAGGCCGGGCCCGGGCCGGAAGGAGTACCAGGCCTCGGCGAACTTCCGCGGGTCGTTGGAGACCTGGCGGCCGCGCCATTCGCTGACCTTGCCGACGACCACGCACTCGCCGGTCTGGGTGTGCTGCCATTCCAGCGCGACGTGGCCGCAGTCGTCGGCGAGGAGGAACTTGCGCAGCACGCCGGAGCTGGCGCCGCCGAGGGTGTTGCGGTGTCCTGGCAGCATCACCGAGAAGATCAGCTTCAGCAGGACGGACTTGCCGCCGCCGTTCTCCAGGAAGAGCACACCGGCGGGCGCGGGCCGGCGCGGCGGGCCGGTGGGCTCGTCCTCGAAGAACTCCGCCTGCGCGGGCGCCGGGTGGGGCACCGGCTCGCCGACTCCGCGCAGGTCGAGCACGGTGTCGGCGTAGCGCGCACCGGCGGGCCCGATGGAGTAGAGGCGGATCCGGGACAGCTCGTACATGGCGGCGGACTCTCGTGGTCTTTCGTAGGTCGTACGGGACGGGGGCGGAGGCTCAGGCGTGGAAGGGCAGGCCGGCGTCGGCGGCGAGCTCCAGGTCGTCGCCCTCGGGCGGCGGCAGGAGGCTCGCGGAGCCGTCGCTGACGGGGACCACGCCGAGGTCCAGGAGTTCGGCCATGGCCGCGCTTCCCGCCATGTCGCGCACCTGGAGCTGGTAGCGGGGGGTGGTGCGGTACGTGCCTCCGGCGTCGTCACCGGTGCGCTGGAGGAAGCCGGAGTCGGTGAGGAAGGCGGCGGCCTTGCCGACGATGCCGGTGGTGGAACCGGCGAGGCGGCGGGCGTCCTTGGTGGCGCCGGTGGCGCTGCGGCGGGCGTAGACGCGCCAGGCGGCCTCCAGGCCGGGGCGGTCGGTGGCCGGGTCGGTGTTCTCCCCCAGCTCCTCGGCACGCTCCTCCAGGCGGCGGCAGGCCTGCCGGACGAAGGCGTCGACCCCGTTGACGGTGACGCGGCCGATGTAGGCGTCGTCGGCGAGGTCCTCGGGGCGGGGGAAGGCGAGGGCGGCGAGGGCGAGGTGGGCCAGGCCGTGCAGGAACCGGTCGGCGGAGTCGGCGGCGGTGCGCCGGGCGTAGTCGCCCATCCGCACGGCGAACACCGAGTCCTCTCCCGCGGCCACGGCCATGCCCGCGCGGGGCGAGACCTCCAGGACGACGAGCCCGAGGCCGGTGGCGACGGCATCGGCGAGCCGCCCGAAGGCGGGGTCCTCGCGGTAGCGGCGCAGCAGCTCGGTGTACTCGGCGTCGCGGGTGGGGAGCAGTTTGGGCTGCAGCCCGAAGGCGACGAGCCGGGCGGCGTCCGCGGCGTCGGCGGGGGTGACGCCCGTGCTCTGCGCGGGCGCGACCGGGGCCGGCGGCGCGTCGGCCTCGCTCCACGCGGGGTGCTCGGCGTGGTGGTCGCTCACGGGTACTGCCTCTCGTGGTGTGCGGTGGTTTCGGCGGCGGTTCGCGGGGCCCGCCCGCGGGGCGGCAGCGGACGGGGGGCGGGGGTCATGAGGCCTCCGTGCGGTCCGCGGTCATCGCCGCCGCGTCCAGCAGGGCCGTGCCGACGATCAGGTCCGCGCCGCCGAATTCGGGGTCGTCGAGCGTGGTGCCGTCGTCCACCGCGAACAGCAGCCGTTCCTCGCCCTGGCGGTAGGCCGTGCCCACCGCCGGGCTCGCCGCGTGCACCGCCAGCAGCGCGACCAGGTACGGCAGGTCCGGGTCGGTGCGCCGGGCCTCGGCCAGCAGGCCCGACAGGCGGCGCGGCGCGTCGTGGGGGAGGTCCAGCAGCTGCATCGCGGCGGCGAGCTGCTCCTCGCTGAAGCGGCTGTCGTCGGGGGTGGCGATCAGGTCCGGCTCCGGCATCTCCGCGCCGAGGTGCTCCCGTTCCACCGGCGGGGTCAGGAGTATCTCCACCAGGTCGGCGACCCGCACGGAGACGGGCGTGCGCAGCCCCGTGCCCCGCGCGAAGAAGGCGTCGGTGACGCGGGTGGCGTCGGCGAGCGGCAACGGCAGCACGGGAGCCACCAGTTGGCCGTAGAGGTCGATGCCGGTGCGCCGGGCCGGGGCGGCGAAGGCCTGGCGGTCCTGTTCGGCGCGGAAGAGCGGGCCCGCGTCGAGGAGCCTCGACTGGAGCTGGGTGTGGCGGCGGATGCAGTCCTTGACGATGTCGACCAGCTCGGCGGCGCGCCGCTTGTTCTCGGGCTCCACCGCCTCGTCGCGGGCCTTGCGGATGTTGGTCAGGATCGCGTTCTCGTGGCGGTAGCGGTCGGCGACGTGGTCGAGCGCCTCCTCGATCATGTCGGGCACGGACTGCAGCCAGTCCACGGCCCGGACGTTTCGCCGCGTCGCGTCCAACGTACGGCGCAGGGTCTCCGCGTACTGCACGGTGCGGTAGCGGGCCTGCTCGGCGGCCAGCTGGGCGTCCGCCAGCCGGCCGCGGCTGATCAGGACCTCCAGCTTCACCTCGGCCGCGATCTGCGCGCTGGTGACGTCCGTGTCGAGGGCGCCGACCAGGACGTTGACGGCCTCGTCGGTCGTGCGCAGGTACACCGCGCCCCCGTAGCCGGGGACTTCCTCGATCAGCTTGAAGTCGTAGTCCCGGCGGACGTACACCCCGTCGGGGCCGAACGTGCCGTAGTTCGCGCGGAAGCCCCGGTCGACGCTGCCGACGTTGATCAGGTTCTCCAGGACCCAGCGGGCCACCCGCTCGTGCTCGGCCGCAGGGCGGGCCGGCGCCTGCGCGGCGACGCGCGGGAGCAGCCTGGCGACGATCTGCTCGTGGTCGGCGCCCGTGTCGAAGTCCATCGTGAGCGTGACCAGGTCGATCGCGGCGAGGGCGACCTCGGCCATCGCATAGATCCCGTACTCGCCGGCGAGATTGGCCTTGCGTACGTCGAGGTCGTGCAGCGGGGCGGTGCAGGCGAGCGCGCGCAGCCGCCGGGCCAGGCCCTCGTCGGCGGCCGGGCCCGGCGCCGGGGACGGGAGGGTCTTCGCCGGGGCAGGGAGAGTCACGGACAAAGACTAGGCGCTGTCACGGACAACATCCCAAACGGCATGGTTCGGCCGGATCGGTCCCCGGCGCGCGGGAACGCGGCGCGGACGCTGTTCTACCCTCACGGCATGGCCTCCATGATCACACCTCTGATCGACCTCAACGCCGACCTCGGTGAGGGTTTCGGACGCTGGACGCTGACGGACGACGAGGCGCTGCTGTCCGTCGTCACGAGCGCCAACGTCGCGTGCGGATTCCACGCCGGCGACCCGTCCACCATGCGCCGGGTCTGCGAGCTGGCGGTGCAGCGCGGGGTACGGATCGGCGCCCAGGTGTCCTACCGCGACCTGGCGGGCTTCGGGCGGCGCGCCATGGACGTGCCGGCCGGTGAGCTGGCCGACGAGGTGGCGTACCAGATCGGGGCGCTGGAGGTGTTCGCACGGGCCGCCGGATCCCGGGTGTCGTACGTGAAACCGCACGGCGCGCTGTACAACCGCACCGTGTACGACGCCGAGCAGGCGGGGGCCGTCGTCGCCGGGGTGCGGACGGCGGCCGGGTCCGGTGACCTGCCGGTCCTGGGCCTGCCGGGGTCGGTGCTGCTGGCGGCCGCCGAGGCGGCGGGCCTGACGGCCGTACCGGAGGCGTTCGCCGACCGTGCCTACACCCCGGCGGGCACGCTCGTACCGCGCGGTGAGCCCGGGGCGGTGCTGCACGATGCGGACGCCGTGGTCGCCCGGGCGGTCGCGATGGCCGCCGAGGGCGCGGTGACCGCCGCCGACGGCTCCCGGGTGGCGGTGGCGGCGCGCTCCCTGTGCGTCCACGGGGACACGCCGGGGGCGGCGCTGCTCGCCCGCCGGGTACGGGAGGCGCTGGGGGCCGCCGGGGTCCGGGTGGAGGCCTTCGCGTGAGGCCGCTCGTGGTGGGCGGCGAGGCGCTGCTGATCGAGCTGGACTCGGCCGCCGAGGTGGCCGCGTGGCACGCGGAGCTGCAGCGGCGCCGGGCGGAGATCGGCCCGGTGCGGGACATCGTGCCGGCGGCCCGCACCGTCCTGCTGGACGGCGTACGGGAGCCGGGCGCGCTGGCGGAGCGGATGGCGCGCTGGGAGGTGGCGCCGCTCGCGCTGACCGAGGGCCCGCTCGTCAGCGTGCCGGTCCGCTACGACGGGCCGGACCTGGCGGAGGTGGCCCACAGGTGGGGAATGGACCCCGCGGAGGTCCGCGGCCTCATCGGCGGCACCGTCTTCCGGGTGGCGTTCTGCGGCTTCGCCCCCGGCTTCGGCTATCTGACGGGGCTGCCGGAACGCTTCCACCTGCCCCGAAGGGCCACCCCGCGCACCGCCGTCCCGGCGGGCTCGCTGGCGCTCGCGGGCGAGTACGCAGGGGTGTACCCGCGCTCCTCCCCCGGCGGCTGGCAGCTGATCGGGACCACGGACGCGGTGCTGTGGGACCCGGACCGGGAACCGGCGGCGCTGTTCGCGCCGGGGGTACGGGTGCGCTTCGAGGAGGCGGGCCGGTGAGAGCGCTGGAGGTCGTACGGCCCGGGGCCCTGACCACCGTCCAGGACCAGGGGCGGCCGGGCTACGCCCACCTGGGCGTACCCCGGTCCGGCGCCCTGGACACGGCCGCGTACGCGCTGGCCAACCGCCTGCTGGGCAACCCCGCGCAGGCTGCGGCCTTGGAGACCACCCTCGACGGGGTCGCCCTGCACGCGCTGGCCCCGCTGACGGTGGCGGTCACGGGAGCGCCCTGCGCGGTACGGGTGTCGGGCCGCCCGGCGGCCTGGGGAGCCCCGGTCCGGCTCCCGGCGGGGGCGGAGCTGGAGGTCGGCCGGGCGGAGTCGGGGCTGCGCAGCTACGTAGGAGTGCGGGGCGGCCTGGCCGTGCCCCCGGTGCTGGGCAGCCGCTCGCGGGACCTGCTGTCGGGGCTGGGGCCGGACGTGCTGACGGCCGGCATGGTGCTGCCGGTGGGCCCGCCCGGCCCGGACCCGGTACGCGGGGCGGACGAGCTCGGGGTGCCGGGACCGCCGGCCGAGCTGGTGCTGCCGCTGCGGCCGGGGCCCCGTGCGGACTGGTTCGACCCGGCGTCACTGGCGGCCCTGCGGCATGCGACGTACCGGGTCTCGCCGGCGTCCAACCGCATCGGCCTGCGCACGGAGGCGGGCCCCGCGCTGGCCCGCAGCCGCCCGGGGGAACTCCCGAGCGAGGGCATGGTCCTGGGCGCGGTCCAGGTCCCCCCGGACGGCCTGCCGGTGGTGTTCCTGGCGGACCACCCGGTGACGGGCGGCTACCCGGTGGTCGGCGTGGTCCCCCCGGGCCCCGCTCTGAACGCGGCGGCCCAGGCGAGGCCGGGGGTGCCGGTCAGGTTCGTGGGGGCGGTATGAGAGGGCCTGGCGGCCGCCGGACGCCAAGCCGGGACGGGCTGTGTAGCGATCCGAGGCGATGGCGGCCCCCACCGGTCCCCGATGCCCAACCTCATCGGCGTCGTCTGCGGCTCGACCCGACCTGCGCTCGGAGAGGGGATCCATCGACCCCGCACGGGAACAGGGAACGGCCCGGGGATCGCTGACGGGCCGCCCCTGAACACGAACCCCCCGGCCATCCTTCGGGGGCTTCCCGGCAGTCTTTGTCTTTCCGGGGCGGGCCGGTCAGTCAAGGGTGGCCGAAGGCCATCGCGAAGCGACGCGACGACGAGGAGGAGCGCCCTTGACGGGCCGGACCGACACGGAAGGACAGTGGACTGACGGGACGCCCCCGAACCCCGCCGACCCCGGCCCGGGAATCCCCCCCCCAGGCCCCCAGGCCTCCTACACCGCCGACTCCGGCGCAATCCGACTGCGCACCGCCGACTGGACGTCTTCCTCCTCCGCCGGGTCCGCGGCCAGCCTGCGCAGTCTCGGGGCCACGCGGGCGTCCGCGGTTTCCGCGTGGTGGGCCGCCACCTCGCGGGTGGTCTCCTCGCAGTCCCAGAGGCATTCCACCGCGAAGCCCGCGGCGAAGGACGGGTCGGTGGCGGCCAGGGCCCGGGCCGCCCGGCCGCGGAGGTGGGACGAGGCCGTCTCGCGGTAGACGTGGCGCAGCACCGGCGCCGCGCAGCCGATCGACAGCCGGCCCGCTCCGTCCACCAGGGCGAAGAGCCGCGGGGAGTCCGGGCCGGAGCCGCGGACGGTGGAGCGGAGGGCGCCCAGGACCAGGCCGGCGTCCTCGGCGTCGCCGTGGGCGGCCAGGAGGGCGGCGGCGGCCGCGCCGAGGGCGTCGGGGCGGTGGACCCAGCGTCGGGCCCGTTCGACGGCCGCGGGGCCGATCATGCGCTCGTAGGCGGCGACGGCGGGCTCGTCCGCGGCGGCTTCGATGAGGTCCAGCACGGCCGGGTTGTCCGGCTCGGCGAGGACCAGGTGGTGCAGGGCGGTGGCCCGGGCGGCTTCGCCGAGGGTGCCGGCGGCGGCCGCGAGGATGGCGGAGCGGTCTTCGGGGGCGGCCACGGCGGCGAGGCATCGCGCGGCGGGGACGTGCAGCGGGGTTCCGCGGCGCAGCCCGTCCGCGGCCCAGTCGAAGACGGCCTGGACGCCCCAGCCGGGCCGGGGGCCGTTGGGGGTGAGCTGGCGCTGCCAGCGGTCGAAGGAGCCCTGGCGGCGGGCTGCGCGCAGCCGCTCTCCGTAGGCGGGCAGTTCCTCCCAGAGGAACCACGGCCGGGGCTCGTAGGCGTCGCGTACGGCGGCGGCCAGCCGCGCCTCACCCTCCTCGCCGGCGGGGAATCTCGCGAGGACCGGCGCGGCGAGGGAGCGCAGCCCCTGGTCGTCGTCGCGCAGGGCGAGCTCGTCGAGGGCCCAGGCCCAGTTGGCGCCGGAGGCGGCGTAGCGGCGCAGCAGCATGAGTGCGTCGTCGCGCCCGTAGGAGGCGAGGTGGCCGAGGACGGACAGGGCGAGGCCGGTCCGGTGGTCCGTGTCGTCGACGAGGTCGTCGGCGCTGAAGAGGTGGCTCTCGATCTCGCCGAGGGGCCCGTCGAGGTCGAGGTACAGGCGTGCGTAGTACAGGGAGCGGTTCTCGACCTGCCAGTCCTGGCGCGGGTCGCGGAGCACGCACTGGTTGAGCGCCGCGAGGGCTTCCGCTCTGGGCGCCGCGAGCGCGTGCAGCGTGCCGTCGCCGCGGCCTCGCTGGAGGAGCCCGAGCAGGGTGCCGCTCGGCGCTATGACTGGTTCGAACATGGGAATGGCCTCAAATCAAGCTGGGGACGCAACCGGGAATCGGGATTCACAGGGCCGCGTAACAGCATGTGAGGACGTCCGCCGTCTTGTTCCGCTCGATGTAGACCATTGCCTTCTCACTCTCGTCGGTGCTTCGCGACCTCGGCGGCCGGTTCGGCAGGTGGGCTCGGACACCCGTCGTGTCCTGCCCGGTCCTGCCCGTCCGTCGTGCTCGCGAATCGAATCCGACGCCATGATGACCCAGCCGGTTTGTGCACCGCGACCACATTTACGGCTGTCGTGATCAACCCGTGAGCTGGGGGACCGGTCGGACCGTGCCAGGTCACGGCCAAAAACGGACTACTTGGCTCCGAAGAGGTCCAGCAGGTTGGCCTTGGCGAACATGCGGGCCGTGTCGACGGCGGAGGGTGTTCCGGCGTTCGGGTCGGCGCCTCCGGCGAGCAGGGCGCGGATGACGTCCTCCTCGCCCTTGAAGACGGCGCCGGCGAGCGGGGTCTGGCCGCGGTCGTTGGCGCGGTCGGCCTCGGCGCCGCGGGCGAGCAGGGCGGTGACGGTGTCGGCGTGGCCGTGGTAGGCGGCCAGCATGACCAGGGTGTCGCCGCGGTCGTTGGTGAGGTTGGCGGGGACCCCTGCGTCGAGATAGGCGGTGAGCAGGGCGGTCTGGCCCTGGCGGGCGAGGTCGAAGATCTTGGTGGCCAGTTCGATGACGTCCTCGTCGGGGGCGCCCGGGGCGCCGCCGGTGGGCTCGTGCTGCTCGCTCATCGGTCGTGTCCGCCTTTCGTCAGCGAGTCGAGTCGGGATGGGGGCAGGCGGCGCGGGCAGCGGGGTGCCCGGTGCTGCGTCCGTACGGGTGAAGCGTCAGAGTAGCGCCCCGACCTGCACATACGAGGGCGTGTCCACGGCAAGGATCCCCGCCGGGCCAGGCGGGCCGGTGCGCGGCCGGTCCGCGGCGGGCACGCCAGCCGGACTCGGCCGGTCAAGTGAAAAATGCCGGGAGTCACCCATTTGCACCTTTTATCGCATTGATACTTCCTGTGAGCCTGGAACAACTGATGGTGACTGTCCCCACCCACCAGGAGAACTTCATGATCCTCTCCATCTCAGGCGTCGTCCTGCTCGGCATCATCGCCTTCCTGTTCTTCAAGAAGGACGGGCTGAAGCTCTCGCACGCGTTCGTCTGCTCGCTGTTCGGTTTCTTCCTCGCCGGTTCCGCCATCGCGCCGAGCATCACGGCGAGCACCGCGAGCCTGGCGAGCCTGCTCGGCGGGATCAAGCTCTAGCGTCCGCTGCCGCTCCGTCCCGCCCGACCGGACAACTCCCCGACCGGACAACTCCAGGAGACGCCCGTGGCCCGGCGCCCACTCCCCCGCATCCTCAGCAGCGGCACCGCGTCGCTGGCCCGGGGCCGCGACCTCGCGCGCACGGCCGCCGACAGTGCCACGGACGTCCTCCATCCGCTCCTGCTCATCGGGCGCGGCCTGCGCCTCCTGGCCGCGGCCGGGCGGCGCAAGTGGGCCGGGACCCCCAAGGACAAGCGTGGTCCCGCGCTGTTCCTGGGGGCCGCCTGCGTCCTCGTGGTCGCGCTCGTCCCCTACGGCCCGCTGCTGGCCCTGATCACCCTGATGGCGGCGGCGGCCTGGGCCGGACGGGACCGCAAACCCGTCAGGACGGGCCCCAGCGAGGCCGAGACCGAACGCCTCGGCTCCCTCTACGAGGCCCTCGTGCCGTACTTCTCCACCTCGGAGGACCCCGATCCGCTCTTCGCCCACGGCGGGAGCTGGGACCGTGCCTTCAGCGACTGCGCATTCGACCAGGAGGGCCGGATCACCCGGCTCCACATCCGCTACCCGGCCTACTTCACCGACGGCGAGGCCTCCTCGCGGGCCCGGATCGAGGCCCTGCTGCACGCCAAGTCGGGGCGGGGCCGCGAGTACCTCTTCGAGTGGGACGAGGAGGGCAACCAGCTCGATCTGACGGTGCTCCCGCCCCTGCCGACCGGGATCGCCGCGCAGCCGTTCGTCACCTCGCCCGGGGAGACCGTGCTCGGCTTCACCGACGCGGGCAGCGTGCAGCGCACGCTGCCGGTCACGGACGGCGGGCAGCCGCGCGACGTGCCGCCGGTGATCTGGCGTACGGGTCCCCGCTCCACCGAACCCCACCTGCTGGCCGTGGGTCAGCCGGGCAGCGGCACCTCCACCCTGCTGCGCTCGATCGCCCTGCAGGCGCTGCGGCACGGCGGCGAGGTCCTGGTCGTGGAGGGCGGCGGCAGCGGCGACTACGCGTGCCTGGCCGGACGGGCGGGCGTGCACGCCGTCGAGTGCGCGCCGAAGGGAGCGCTGGCCGTGCTGGAGTGGGCCGCCCAGGAGACCGGCCGGCGGCTGGCCGAGACCCACCGGGCCAGGGAGGAGGGCCTTCCGGCGCCGGAGGACACCCGGCGTCCGCTGTGGATCCTGCTGGACCGGCCGAGCGTGCTCGCGCACCTCGCGGCCGCGGAGGGGAGCCCCGACCCGCTGGCACAGCTCCAGGTGCCGCTCCGGCACGGTCGTACCGTGTACGTCACCGTGGTGGTGGCCGAGCACTTCGACCATCTGGAGCTGCTGAACGACGCCGTCTGGCAGCACACCCGGGCGCGGGTCGCGCTCGGAGCGGCCGCCGCCCAGCAGCTCGCGGACGTGCTGGGGCTGCCGCCGCACACCACCCCGCCCGCGCAGGTCCCCGCGGGCCGCGGGTACGCCCGGCTCGGCACGGGTCCGGTGCACCGGCTGCAGGTGCCGGCCACGCCGGATCCGTACGACGACGCGGCGCATCCCCTGCACCGCCAGGCCGTACGGGAACTGCTGCCCGCGCGGGAGGCCCCCGACCGGCCCGTCGCGCTCGGCAAGCCGCTGCAGGCGCAGCCGCCGGTGCAGCTCCAGGGCTCGGTGACGGACACCGCGGAGATCCCGAAGGTCCCGGACGCCCCCGAGGTCCCCGCCGAGGCTCCCTGAGCGGGGTCCGCGCGGCGGGACCTACGCGACGAAGGTGCGCGGGGGTTCCGCGCCGCTGCCGCCCGCCCCCTTGCCGACCAGCCG
Organism: Streptomyces sp. NPDC044571; assembly: GCF_040647115.1. NCBI lineage: Bacteria > Bacillati > Actinomycetota > Actinomycetes > Kitasatosporales > Streptomycetaceae > Streptomyces > Streptomyces sp. NPDC044571. Next base: position 42,524 of record NZ_JBEZBN010000036.1, on the reverse strand, counting down.
GGCCGCCGCCGCCAGCCGCGCCGCGGCCTCCTCGGCCACCGCCCCGCCGACGGTGAACGGCAGCCGGACGTATCCCTCGAAGGCGCCGTCCACGCCGAACCGCGGGCCCGAGGGGACCCGTACGCCGACCCGCTCCCCCACCTCGGCGAGCCGCGAGCCGGACAGGCCGCCCGCCCGGGCCCACAGGGTGAGCCCGCCGAGCGGCACCTCGAACTCCCAGTCGGGCAGCTCCCGGCGCACCGCCGCGACCAGGGCGTCCCGGTTCTCCCGGGCCTGGGCGCGGCGGATCCCGACGGCTTCCTCCCAGCCGCCGGTCCGCATCAGCCAGTTCACCGCGAGCTGCTCCAGCACCGGCGTGCCGAGGTCGGCGTACGCCCGCGCCGCGACCAGGCTCCGGATGACATCGGGGGCGGCGCGGACCCAGCCGATCCGCATGCCCGCCCAGAAGGCCTTGCTGGCGGAGCCGACGGTGATCACGGTGGAGCCGGCGGGGTCGAAGGAGCAGACGGGCCGGGGCATCTCCAGCTCGGCGTCGAGCTGGAGCTCGGTCATGGTCTCGTCGACGACGAGGACGGTGCCGGCCGAGCGGGCGGCCTCCACCATGGCGCGGCGCTGCTCCTCCGTGGCGAGGGCGCCGGTCGGGTTGTGGAAGTCGGCGACGACGTAGGCGAGTCGGGGGGCGGCGTCGCGCAGCACCTGGCGCCACAGGGACATGTCCCAGCCGCCGAGCCCGTCGGCCATGGCGACCGGTACGAGCCGGACTCCGGCGGCGCGCATGAGCTGGAGGATGTTGGCGTAGGAAGGGGATTCGACGGCGATCCGCTCACCGCGTCCCGCGAAGAGGCTGCAAATGGCGTCGATGGCGCCCATCGCGCCGGTGGTGACCATGATCTGCTCGGGCATGGTGGGGATGCCGCGCTCGGTGTAGCGGTCGGCGAGCATCCGGCGCAGCGCGGGCAGTCCGGCGGGGTAGTCGCCGTGGGTGTGCGCGTACGGCGGCAGTTCCTCAAGGGCGCCCTGCACGGCCTTGGTGAGCCAGGGCTCGGGGGCCGGGAGGGCGGCGCAGCCGAGGTCGATCATCGAGCCGAGGGACTCGGGCGGCAGCGGCTCCAGGCCGCGGGCGGGCAGCGGGTTCCCGGCCGGCACGGAGGTCCAGCTGCCCGCTCCGCGGCGGGACTCCAGGAAACCCTCGCCGCGCAAGGCCTCGTAGGCGGCGGCGACGGTGGTGCGGCTGAGGGAGAGGGCGACGGCCAGTTCCCGCTCGGCGGGCAGCCGGGCGGCGACGGGGATGCGGCCTTCCAGGACGAGCAGCCGGATCCCGTCGGCGAGGGTGCGGTACGCCGGGAGTTTGCGCGCCCCGGGGATGCCGGGCCGCTCCTGCTGGGAGGTGATGAGCCGCGCGAGCTGCGCGGCACCGACCGCCGAGGTCCACTCTGCCATGCCGTCCGGTCCACCTTTGTCGCATTGGCCTCACCACACCGCGGCAGCGGCGGGTATTGGATTGCTCCGTTCCCGCACAGCCTGTCACGCCGGGGGCCACCGGGCCAGGGCCGGCCGGGGACCGGGGCGGCCCAGGGTGCACACGGGCCCGGGGTCCACACCCGGCGTCCAGCAGGCCGCGTCCCCACCGGCCCGGTTGCCAGGTCGGCCGGGTCTCCGTCCGGCGGCCCGGTGTCCGTTCGGCGGCCGGGTCTCCGTCCGGCGGCCCGGTGTTCACCGGGGCTCCATGCCGTCGCTCCCGGCGCCGGGGGTGGAACGTGCATACTGCGGCGGGTGACGCACGTACGCCTTCGCCATCCGTATCTGGACCACCCGGCCCCGATTCCCTTCGCGCACCGGGGAGGTGCCGCGGACGGTCTGGAGAACACCGCCGCCGCCTTCCGGCGGGCCGCCGCCGCGGGGTACCGCTACTTCGAGACCGACGTGCACGCCACCGCCGACGGCAAGCTCGTCGCCTTCCACGACGCGACCCTGGACCGGGTCACCGACGGGCGGGGCCGGATCGCCGAGCTGACCTGGAGCAAGGTCCGCGAGGTGCGGGTGGGCGGCAGCGAGCCGCTGCCGCTGTTCGAGGAGCTCCTGGAGGAGTTCCCGGACGCCCGCTGGAACATCGACGTCAAGTCCGAGTCGGCCCTGCACCCGCTGGTCAACCTGATCGCCCGCGCCGGGGTCTGGGACCGGGTCTGCGTCGGGTCGTTCTCGGAGAGCCGGGTGGCCCGGGCGCAGAAGGTCGCCGGCCCCCGGCTGGCGACCTCGTACGGGGTGTGCGGAGTGCTCGGCCTGCGGCTGCGCTCGTACGCGATCCCGGCGGCGCTGCGCGCCGGGGCGGTGGCGGCGCAGGTTCCGGAGACGCAGGGGGGCATCCGGGTGGTCGACCGGCGCTTCGTCCGCACCGCGCACGAGCGGGGCCTCCAGGTGCACGTGTGGACCGTGAACGAACCGGAACGCATGGAGGCTCTCCTCGACCTGGGAGTCGATGGCATCATGACCGACCGGATCGACATCTTGCGCACGGTGCTGGACCGGCGCGGGGCCTGGGCCTGACGAGCCCTTACGGCCGCCGCGTCCGGTGGAGCGGCCGGGGCGGTACGGGGACCAGCGAGGGGGCACCGATGAGTGCGCGCACGACAGAAGAAGCGGAACCGGGCGCGGAGGACGGCAAAGCGGATGCCGCAGCCGCGGCGGCCCGCAAGCGGGAGCAGCACGGCTGGTACTTCTACGATTTCGCCTGCTCGGTGTACTCGACGAGCGTGCTCACCGTGTTCCTGGGGCCGTACCTGACGGCCGTGGCCAAGGCAGCCGCGGATGCCGAGGGCTATGTGCACCCGCTGGGCCTCCCGGTCCGGGCGGGGTCCTTCTTCGCGTACGCGGTGTCGGCGTCGGTGATCGTGGCCGTGCTGGTGATGCCGCTGGTGGGCGCCGTGGCGGACCGCACCGGCCGCAAGAAGCCGCTGTTGGCGGCGGCCGCCTACACGGGGGCCACGGCGACGGCCGGAATGTTCTTCGTGGGCGGCGAGCGCTACCTGCTGGGCGGCCTGCTGCTGATCGTCGCGAACGCCTCACTGTCGGTCTCGATGGTGCTCTACAACGCCTACCTGCCGCAGATCTCCACCTCGGACGAGCGGGACACCGTCTCCTCCCGCGGCTGGGCCTTCGGCTACACCTCGGGCGCTTTCGTGCTCGTCCTGAACCTGGTGCTGTTCCAGGGCCACGACGCCTTCGGCCTCGGCGAGGGTGCGGCGGTGCGGATCTGCCTGGCCTCGGCCGGTCTGTGGTGGGGGGCCTTCGCGATCATCCCCCTGCGCCGACTGCGCGACCGGGCCGTGGTGCGGGAGCCGGGCGCGGCGCCGGCCGTCAGCGGCTGGAAGCAGCTGGTGGCGACCTTGAAGGACATGCGGCGCTACCCGCTGACCCTGTCGTTCCTGCTGGCGTACCTGATCTACAACGACGGCGTGCAGACGGTGATCTCGCAGGCCTCGATCTACGGGTCGCAGGAGCTGGAGCTGGAGCAGTCCACGCTGATCGTGGCGGTGCTGCTGGTGCAGATCCTGGCGGTGGCGGGTGCGCTGGCGATGGGCCGGCTGGCCGTGGTGTACGGCGCCAAGCGGACGATCCTCGGTTCGCTGGCCGCGTGGGCGCTCACCCTGGCGGCCGGATACTTCCTGCCGGCCCGGACGCCCGTGTGGTTCTTCGCCCTGGCGGCGATGATCGGGCTGGTGCTGGGCGGCAGCCAGGCGCTGTCGCGCTCGCTGTTCTCGCACCTGGTGCCGGCGGGGAAGGAGGCCGAGTACTTTTCCGCGTACGAGATGAGCGACCGCGGGCTGAGCTGGGTGGGGCCGCTGGTGTTCGGCCTGACGTACCAGGTCACCGGGAGCTACCGGGACGCGATCATCTCGCTGGTGGTGTTCTTCGCACTGGGTTTCGCGCTGCTGGCGCGGGTGCCGGTGCGGCGCGCGGTGGAGGCGGCGGGGAATCCTGTTCCCGAGCGCATCTGACGGCGGTCGGCGGCCCGGCCGGGGCCGGATCTTCATACGAATTCCGAACGGATTTCGACGTTGAAGCGAAGGGCCGGTAGTGTACGCCTTTGGCCTGCCAGGCGGACCGTTACTGCGTGCGTAAGAAGTAAAGACGTTGGGTGACATCTGCTGCCAGATGTGACAAAACGGGCATTGGTGGGTACAACAAGGGGCGGCACGACGGGCGACGCACGACCCGGAGCGGGAATCTATACCGCCGACCGGACGTTGACCGGATGACGACGACAGCGACACCTGTCCTGTGGGCGACAAGCCCGGGAGGCACGATTCATGAGTGAGCGAGCTCTCCGCGGTACGCGGCTCGTGGTTACCAGCTACGAGACGGACCGCGGCATCGATCTGGCCCCGCGCCAGGCGGTGGAGTACGCATGCCAGAACGGACATCGATTTGAGATGCCGTTCTCGGTTGAGGCAGAGATTCCGCCGGAGTGGGAGTGCAAGGCGTGCGGCGCCATGGCACTCCTGGTTGACGGGGACGGGCCCGAAGAGAAGAAGGGCAAGCCTGCGCGAACGCACTGGGACATGCTCATGGAGCGGCGCACCCGCGAGGAGCTGGAGGAGGTGCTGGCCGAAAGGCTGGCGGTCCTGCGTTCCGGCGCCATGAACATTGCCGTGCATCCGCGGGACAGCCGCAAGTCCGCCTGACAAGCGGACGGATTCACACACAACAAGCCGAGGGCCCCCGCCACGCATGTGGCGGGGGCCCTCGGCTTGCCGTGTCCCTGCCTCAGGGAGCCAGCGGCGGCCTGTACCCCGTGTCGGGCCGGGCCGCGCCCGGCCGCTGTCCGCCGTCCTCCCGGATGACCTCGCCCTGGACCACCTTGCCGTCCGGGTAGTGGATACGGGCCTGCTGGAAGGCGTCCCCGAAACCGCCCGCGGAGGCCGAGGCCATCCTGCGCTCCAGCGAGCGGGCGAAGCGCCGCCCGACCCATGCCCGCACCGGCGGGATCAGGCAGAGCAGGCCGGCCAGGTCGGAGAGCAGGCCGGGCAGGATGAGCAGCAGACCGGCCAGCATGGTGAGACCGTTGCCGCCGCCCGGCTGCTGGGGGGCGGGCCGGATCCCCTGCTGAGCCTGCTGGAAGGTGCTCGTCAGGTTTCTGAACGCCCGCCGTCCCGCGCGCTTGATGACCACCGCGCCGAGGACGATCCCGCCCGCGATCAGTGCGGCGACGGTCACAGCGCCGGCCGCCTCCGCGACCAGGCTGAGCAGCCAGATCTCCAGGATCAGCCAGACGGCGACCGCCAGGGGCAGGAACGTGCGGGCGGGCGAGCGCCGCCGCGGGGCCGTGGAAGTGGGAACGCCGCTCATCATGCGTCCAGTGTGCCGGGAGCAGCGTAAAAGCGACCTCAGCCGGAGGTGGCGGGCCTCCCCGAGGGACCGTGCCCTCGGTCCTGTCCCGGCCCCGGCCTATCCCCGGCCCTTGGCCTGGCCGTCGTCCTGCCCCTTGGCCTTGTCCTGCCCGGTCAGCTTGGCCGCGTGGGCCTTGAGCCCCCACTGGGTGACCCGCCACAGGGCCTCCACCACGATGTCCTTGCTCATCTTGCTGTCGCCGAACTCCCGCTCGACGAAGGTGATGGGCACTTCCACGACGCGGAAGCCCTGGCGCACGGCCCGCCGGGCCAGGTCGACCTGGAAGCAGTACCCCGCGGAGGCCACCTCGTCCAGGCCCAGCCCCTCCAGCGTCTCGCGCCGGAAGGCCCGGTAGCCGCCGGTCACGTCGCGGATCGGCACGTCCAGCATCAGCCGGGAGTACGTGGAGCCGCCCCGGGAGAGGAACTCCCGGCTCTTGGGCCAGTTCACGACCCGGCCGCCCGGCACCCAGCGCGAGCCCAGGACGAGGTCGGCGCCGGCCAGCGCGGTGAGCAGGCGGGGCAGCTCCTCCGGCTGGTGGGAGCCGTCGGCGTCCATCTCGACGAGCACACCGTAGTCGCGCTCCAGGCCCCAGGCGAAGCCGGCCAGATAGGCGGCGCCGAGGCCCTCCTTGCCCTTGCGGTGCAGGACGTGCACGTGGTCGTCGCCGGCTGCCAGCTCGTCGGCGAGCTTGCCGGTGCCGTCGGGGCTGTTGTCGTCCGCGACCAGGATGTGCGCCTCGGGCACCGCCGCGCGCACGCGGGCGACGATCGGCCCGATGTTCTCCGCCTCGTTGAAGGTGGGGATGATCACCAAGGCCGTGCCGAGCGGTCCGTGGCCTCGCTGTCCGCCTTCGCTCACTGGGTCCGCCTTCGTGTTCTTGTACGTCCTGTCACAGAGGATGACTCTAGAACAGTGGTCGGGGCCCGCGGTCCTTCGGGCCGGTCCGGTCCCCGCTGGCTGCGGATCGCCGTCACCGTTGTCTACTGGACCGCCGGGCCCCGACGCGGGGCCACCTCCCCCGGCTACCTCCCCCAGACCTCGTCCGGGGGGTACCCCAGGGGTGCCCCCACCGGCGAAACCTTCGCTCGCCCCCGAGGCGCGGGCGCGCTGAGCGGACGGATCCGTCCGGTACGGACGTCGTTTGGTGGACCCGGCCGAACCTATCCGGGTCCGGCCGCGCGTACCGAGCCGATGCCCGCCGGATCACCCCTGTGGCCGTACGAATACCTCCCGCCCGCCGACCACGGTGGCCAGGCACACGGGCAGATCCGCGCCGGGGGTCAGGTCGGGCAGTCCGGGGGTGCCGGACCGGGGGTCGGTGGACCAGCGGGCGACCCGGTCGTCCGGGGCCTGCACCACCAGTTCGGTGTTCTCCCACACCGCGTAGTCGGCCGGGGCGCCGGGGACGAGCACGCCCGCGCCGTCACGGCCCAGAGCCCGCCAGCCGCCGCGGGTGTGGGCGGTGAAGGCGGCCCGTACGGAGATCCGGTGCTCGGGGGTGCGGTGGAAGGCGGCCGCCCGGACGGTGCCCCAGGGGTCGAAGGGGGTGACCGGGGCGTCGGAGCCGAAGGCCAGCGGGACACCGGCCTTGAGGAGGGCGGCGAACGGGTTGAGGGTACGGGCGCGCTCCGCGCCGAGACGGTCGGCGTACATACCGTCGTCGCCGCCCCAGGCGGCGTCGAAGGCGGGCTGCACGGATGCGGTGAGGCCGAGGTCGGCGAAGGCGGCGATGGTGGCGGGGGTCATCATCTCGGCGTGCTCGACACGGTGCCGGGCGGCGCGGACGCGGGCGAGGCCGACCTTGTCGGCGGCCGCGCGCACCCCCTCGACGACGGCGGTGAGCGCGGCGTCGCCGATGGCGTGGAAACCGGCCTGCAGGCCCGCTTCGGTGCAGGCGGCGACGTGCTCGGCGATGTCGGCGGCGTCGAGGTAGCCGGTGCCGGTGTGCGGGGCGTCGGCGTACGGGGTGTGCAGGCAGGCGGTGTGGGAGCCGAGGGCTCCGTCGACGAAGAGGTCGCCGGCGGCGCCGATCGCGCCGAGCGCGGCGGCCTGTTCCAGGTCGCGGTCGGCCCAGTAGCCGAAGACGCGCGGCCCGGGCCGTTCGCGGGCGAGGTTGAGCAGGTCGCTGAAGTCCTCGGCGGAGGAGATCCCGGGGCCGCCGCACTCGTGCACGGAGCCGATGCCGAGGGAGGCGGCCCGGTCGAGGGCGGCCTGCTGGGCCTCGGCGCGCTGGGCGGCGGTGACGGCGGAGAGGGCGGCGGTGCGGACGGCGTGGTGGTCGTCGCGGACCAGCGGCTCGTCGCCGCGGACGACGAGGCCGGGGACGAGGTCCAGCAGGGCGGTGGTGACGACGGCGGAGTGCACGTCGATGCGGCTGAGGTAGAGCGGGCGGCCGCCGACGGCCTCGTCGAGCTCCGCGCGGCGGGGGGCGCGGCGCTCGGGCCAGCGGGCGGCGTCCCAGCCGTGGCCGAGGAGCACCCGGTCCGCGGGGCGGCGCTCGGCGTAGGCGCGGACGAGGCGGAGGGCGTCGGCGAGGGAGGCCGCCTCGGAGAGGTCCAGCCCGGTGAGCGCGAGGCCGGCGGCGGTGGTGTGGACGTGGGCGTCGGTGAACGCGGGGGTGACCAGCGCCCCGCCGAGGTCGACCACCTCGTCGACGCCCTGCGCGAAGGCGTCGGCGGCGCCTTCGGAGCCGACCCAGGCGATGTGTCCGCGCTCGACGACCATCGCGGTGGCGAAGGGGTCGGCGGGGCTGTGGACCTCGCCCCCGCGCAGGAGGACGGTGCGTGCGGGGGCGTCTGCTCCGGCGGCGGTGGCGGAGGTGGCGGTGCGGTCAGTCATGGCCCCAGTTTCGCGGGTCGGCCGCCCCCGCTCCGACACGACCCCCCTGCGGGCGGGCGCGGCCCCTGCCGGACGGAGTCCGGCGCAGCGGCCCGAAGCCCGGGAGGCGCCCCGGCGCCGAGCGGTGCGAGGGGCGCGTGAAAGGTCAGACGCGGGGCGGGCGGGCCTCGTACGGGGTGGAGAGGACCACCGTGGTGCGGGTCGAGACGTGGGCCAGGGCACGCAGCCGGCCCAGGAGGTCCTCCAGTTCGAGCGGCGTGGCCACCCGGACCTTGAGGATGTAGTTCTCGTCGCCGGCGACGCTGTGGCAGGCCTCGATCTCCGGTACACCGGCCAGCCGCTCCGCGATGTCGTCGGGCGCGCTCGGGTCGAAGGGCTTCACCGAGATGAAGGCCGTCAGCGGCAGTCCGACGGCCTCGGGGTCGACCACCGCCGCGTACCCGCGGATCACCCCGCGCTGCTCCAGACGGCGTACTCGCTGGTGGACCGCCGACGTGGACAGTCCCGTGGCCTTGCCCAGGTCCGTGTAGCTCATCCGCCCGTCCCGTACGAGCAGATCCACGATCTGGCGGTCCAGCTCCTCCATTGCGCTCATAGCCGCACAACCTACGGCCCAATGCCCCTCCAGGCCCAGTGCTGTCCGCCCACAAGTGGCACCTGCGGCGGGCATGTGACCAAAGCCACAGGGGTATGTACGCGTACGCCGGGATGTCGTGGTTACTCGTGCCGCGCGACGGGAAGTGCTTGCTGTGGCCGAGGCCGTGGGAATGCCCGCCCGGCCCACTCAAGGGGGAGTACATCCATGCAGAACACCCAGCGCGCCGGTCGCACCGAACGGGAGCCTCTGGAACCGGGCGGTTCCGCGTACGGGGACGACGCGGAGTACCTCGACGACACCGAGGGTTTCGACATCCACCACGCGACCTGCCCGGACTGCGGTCAGTCGATCGCCCTGGTGGCGGACGAGGAGTACCTGCCGGAGCACGCGCTCTGCCTGACCCCGTGGAACCCCTTCGGGCTCACGGTGTGCGCGGGTACGGGCCGGCCGGCCGCCGACGCGCTGCCGACCGTGGGCACGGGCGGCGGTGAGGAGGCGCAGGACCTGGAGGTCGTGCTGCTGACCCTGCCGCAGGGGCTGGACTGGCGGACGCAGCCGTTCTCGCACGTGGGCGGCCCCGGCTCGCGGCCGGTGCGGATGCCGGCGCCGACGCTGCTGCCGCAGATGCGGCAGCACGCGCAGGCCGCCTGACCCGAGCACCGGAGCACCCGAGCTCCGGAGCACCGGAGCACCGGGCCGGAGCTACCAGTACGTTCCCTGCACCATCGCCGCGAGGCCGGCGTGGTGCAGGATCAGGCCGTCCGGATCCGCCGGGATCACGACCTCGCCGAAATGCGCCTGCCGGTAGGCGATGCGCAGCATCACGATCCCGTGCCGCAGGGCGGCGTACAGGGTGTGGAACTCCATGTCCCGCGGGGTGTGCCCGGTGAGTTCGGCGTACCGGCGCTCCAGGTCCGTGCGGCGCAGGAAGTCGGGCAGGCCCGGCTGGCCGAAGCCCACCGTGAGGTCCTGGAAGAAGCGGTGCAGGTAGACGGTCCAGCCGAGGTCGACCTCGCGCGGGGCGTAGGCCGCCATCTCCCAGTCGAGGACGGCCACGGGTTCGAAGCCGTCGTAGACGACGTTGCCGATGCGGGCGTCGCCCCAGTTGAGGACGGCGGGGCCCTCGTCTTCGGGCCACAGCTCCTCCAGGCGGTCGAAGGCCCGTTCCAGGAGCGGGGACGGCGCCAGTCCGCGCACCACCCAGGCGTAGTAGGCGCGTTGGTCGTCCACGTGGCGGCGCAGCGGGCTGCCCGCACCCTCCGGGAGGAGGAACTCGGCCTCCTTCGCCGGGAACTGGTCGTGCAGGCGGGCCAGCAGCGAGATGCTGGCCTCCTGGAGCGCGGCGCGTTCGGTGTCGCTCGCGGCGTGCAGCCAGTTGCCCTCGTACGTGTAGGGCATGACGTCGGGCGGCACCCGGCCCTCGGCGCGCGCCATGACGAAGAAGGGCGCTCCGAGCGGTCCGGGGTCCTCCTCCAGCCAGTGCACGCGCGGGACCGGCAGGTCGGTGTGGGCGGCGACCAGGCCCATCACCCGGTGCTGGCGGGCCATGTCGTACGTGGGGAAGACGGTGTACGCGGCCGGGTCGGCGGCGAGCCGCAGGGCGCAGGCCCGTACCGGGGTGTCGGGGTGTTCGATGTCGAAGAGCAGGGTTTCGCTGGACATGCCGTTGGAGGCGGGGACGCGGACGTCCGTCACCTGTGCGCCGGGGAGCCGGGTGTCGAGCCAGGCGGCGAGGCGCCGGCCGAGTTCTTCCGGTTCCCGGGTGGAGGTGCGGGGACGTGGTGCCGGTGCTGCTGCCATGACTGCCCCTTTGCTGCTACTGGGCCACTGAGCCGTAGTCGGTGAAGCCGCTCGGGTCGTGGCGGCCGAAGCTGCCGTGTTCGAAGATGCCGTGGCCGGTCTGCCCGTCGAGGGTGAAGCGGGCGGCGTGGTCGGTGACGCCGAAGGCGGCCATGGGGTGGGCGGCCGGGTCGGAGAGGTCGTAGACGCGGCGGTCGGTCCAACCGCGGCCCTGCCAGCTGCCGTGCTGCCAGTCGGCGGCGGGCGGGTAGCCGGCGCCGACGGCGAGCGGGGAGGAGTTCAGGATCTCGACGCCGAGTTCGAGGGGTTTGCGGGCGGGGTCGGTGAGGTGGACGACCGCGCTCTCGGGGCGGCGGGTGCCGGGGCGGTAGCGGATGTCGGTGTGCGGCCAGCCGAGCTGGACGTCGTTTCGGCCGCTGCCCTCGGGGAAGACCTGGACGGCTTCGCTCAGGGTGCGGTGCCCGTCGGCATCCTCCTGGGCGATGACCATGAGGAAGCGGTCCTCGAAGCGGACCGGGATCCAGAGCCAGTGGAAGCCTTCGGGCCGGTGCTCCTCGGCGGCGCGGCCGCCGTCCTCGCCGGGGATGGGGCGGACGCCCCAGCTGCGGTCGCGGGTGCCGGTCCATTCGCCCGGGGTGAGGGCGAACTGCTCGCCGCGGGCCAGCAGGGTGCCGGTGACGTGGCCGGCCTGGACGAAGCGGCGGCCTTCGAGCATGAGGCGGTCGCCGCGCCGCTGGACGTGGTGCGGCTCCCAGACGGCGGGGAACTCGGCGGTCCAGGTGAGGTCGTAGGAGAGCCCCTGCGGGTCGGCGGGGTCCGCGTCGCACTGGAGGGTGATCCGCTTGAGCGGTTCCTCGACGATGATCCTCAGGGGGCCGACCGAGAGGTGCATGCGGTCGTCGGTGAGGGCGTCGGAGGCCCGCACGGCGAGGAGTTCGTCCCCGAGGCGCAGGGTGGCGTACGCGTCGATGACGCCGGCGTTGGGGTAGACGCCGAGGCCGAGGATGAGGACGGCGCGGCCGGCGTGGTCGAAGACATGGAAGATGCACCGGTCGTAGGCGTTGCGGTCGCCGGTGACCAGGTGCTTCATCGACAAGGACGCCTGGTGGACGGGGTATTCGTCGAGGGGTACGGGTCGGTCCGCGGGCATGGCAAACCTCCTGGGCGGCGCGGCGGCGCGGCGGTGTGCGAGGGCTCGGCGGATATGACGGTACGTCAGAAACCGTTCGGGCGCCCATACTTCCGGCACGTTCTGACAGCTCGGCACGCCCGGCCGGCCACCCGGGGAAGGATCGAACGGAAACCCGCAGGGCAAGGGCGGTTACCCGCGCGGCCGGTGGCGCGTTGGCCCTGCATGACCACGCTTGAAGCTTCCACGCCGCGGACGGGACGTCGCCGCAGGCCGATGCCGCCCGGCTACGAAGAATCGGTTCAGCAGAGACAGCCGGATCCACCGATCTACCGCGCGCTGCTGGCCCGCTGGGCCGACGACGGGCGCACCCTGCCCGGGCGCAGGGACCCCGAGTGGTCCCGCGTCGCCGGCGCCCCCATCTGGCCGAGCGGGCCCCTCTTCGGCGATCAGGCCGGGTCGTGGAGCGAGAGCGGTCCCGCCACCGCCGGACGCACGCCGCAGCGGGCGTAGCGTGCTGCGCTCAGGACGTACGCGACGGAGGCCCGCCCGGCGCCCCGGCCGGGCGGCGGCGAACAGTTCGTTCGGCTCCGCTTCGGACGGGGAGCGGGCGGACCTCCGACGGCAGCGGCGTCAGCGCGACTCGGGTCCGGCGAGGTGGCGGGCGATGACCATGCGCTGGATCTGGTTGGTGCCCTCCACGATCTGGAGCACCTTCGCCTCGCGCATCAGCCGCTCCACCGGGAAGTCCGCGGTGTAGCCGTAGCCGCCGAGGACCTGGACGGCGTCCGTGGTGACGGCCATCGCCGCGTCCGTGCAGAACAGCTTGGCCATCGCGGCCTGCCGGGAGAACGGCTTGCCCGCGTCCCGCAGCCGCGCCGCCGCGAGGTACAGCGCCCGGCCCGCCTCGATCTTGGTGGCCATGTCGGCCAGCATGAAGCGCAGGCCCTGGAAGTCCGCGATGGGGTGGCCGAACTGCTTGCGGTCCAGGGCGTACGCGAGGGCCTCGTCGAGGGCGGCCTGCGCGACGCCGACGGCGCAGGCCGCAATGCCCAGGCGCCCCGCGTCCAGCGCGGCCAGCGCGATGGTGAAGCCCTGGCCCTCCTCGCCGATGCGCCGGCTGTCCGGGACGCGGACGCCGTCGAAGTGCAGCTGGGCGGTGGGCGAGCCCTTCATGCCCATCTTCTTCTCGGGGGCGGCCGCCGTCAGGCCCTCCGCGTCGCCCGGCACCAGGAAGGCCGTGATGCCCTTGGCTCCGTCGCCGCCGGTGCGGGCGAGGACGGTGTAGAAGTCGGCGACGCCGCCGTGGGTGATCCACGCCTTGGTGCCGGTGATGATCCAGTCGTCGCCGTCGCGCACCGCCTTGGTGGTCAGCGAGGCGGCGTCGGAGCCCGAGGAGGGTTCGGAGAGGCAGTAGGCACCGAGCAGGCCACCGCCGAGCATGTCCGGCAGGTGGGCGCTGCGCTGCTCCTTGGTGCCGTAGCCGGCCAGGCCGTGGCAGGCGAGGGAGTGCACGCTGACGCCGAGGCCGACGGTCAGCCGCGCCGCGGCGAGCTCCTCCAGGACCTGGAGGTAGACCTCGTACGGCTGTTCGCCGCCGCCGAACTCACCCGCGTACGGAAGTCCCAGCAGACCGGCCTCGGACAACAGGGTGAAGATCGCACGGGGGAACGTGCCCGCGTCCTCCTCCTCGGCGGCCGTGGGGCGGATCTCCCTCTGCGCGATCTCGCGCACAAGTGCGAGGAGGTCCCGGGACTCCTCGGTGGGCAGCTGTCGGTCCACCGGCTGCGGGGCGCGGTCGTTCATGGCGGCGCTCTCCTCCCTCGTCGGGCACGGCGGCGACGCGCGAGGTGTGGGGCGCGCCGCCGGATCTCGGTGCTCTCACAGCCGATACTGCCCTCCCGGGTCGCGGAAGGAGCAGTTCAGGGGCTGCGGCGGCTTGAGTATGCCCGATCGGTGCCGTCCCGTCACCGGGGCAAGATCACTCGCCCGACCGAACGGCCTTTCGGGAGCGGACGGGGCCGGACACACCGGCACGAACCGCATCCGGAGAGGGGGTCAGAGCCAGCCGACCTGGGTCACGAACATGGCCACGACGACCACGAGCGTCCAGCCGAGCACGTGCTCGACCCAGGCGGAGGAGTCCTTGGGGCCGCCGGTCCCGACGAGGTTGCGGGCGCGGGCGGTGACGGTGGCGGTGTATGCGGTCATGCGGACCAATGTGACAGCGTATGCGGCTTTCACGGTAGAGACGAGGCTCACGGGTGGCGCGAATCACGTGGCCGGGCCCCGGCCGTCTCGCGGTCGGGGCCCGGCGTTCCGGGTGTCGAGCGGGGTGTCAGCGGGCGGTGCGGCCGACGCGGTTGCGGCCCGCCATGGCGGCCATGGCCAGGGCGAGCAGGCATGCGACGATGCCCGTGATGATGTTGTTGACCACGGTGCGGGTCGTGTCGACGTTGCCCGCGATGACCCAGGGAGCCACGATCGTCCAGGCGCCGATGGCCAGAGCCGTCCAGGCCATCGCGTGGGTGCGTTCGTAGGCCGAGCCGAGACCGCTCATGCACAGGCAGTACGCCAGACCTGCGATCAGGTTGTTGACGGTCAGCGCGGTCAGCACACTGAACCCGGCGATCCACGGCGAGGCCGCCAGGTACAGGCCGGTGATGAGAGCCAGCGCCTCCACGGCCTGGGCGGCCGGGGTGCTGGTGACCCGCTCGAACCGCGTACGCATCTCGGCGAGGTCGGGGTGGTGTTCGATGCTGCTGTGGGTGGTCATGGGGGCCGCCTCCTGTAGAAGACTTATAAGCCCTTTACCCCCTTATGTTCGCCTTATCCCGATTTACGGTCAATGCAGGTCCGGTCTTTCCTCACAGCACGCCGGCCGACCGCAGCGCCTGGATCTGGGCCTGGCTCGGGCGGGCCGGGGCGTAGAGGTAGCAGATGCCGCCGGAACCCGAGACGGTCTTGCCCGCCGCGTCGTGCCGCTTGGTGCGCAGCCACACGTTCTCCCACTCCCGGCGCCGGTAGACACGGCGGACGGAGGGGTTGTCGGGCGAGTTCGGGTCGTTGGCGATCACGTCCCCGGCCGCGGTGAAGCCGATGACGGTCATCAGGTGGCCCGACGTGCCGTAGCCCGCCCCGGTGAGCTCCTCGGCGCGGAAGGATTGCGAGGTGATCACCGGGATTCCGGCCGCAATCAGGGCCTCCAGGTCGTTGAGGGAGCCGAGCCGGGTGACCACGCCCGCGAACCCGGGATAGGTCGCGGCGTAGGCGGCGTTGAAGGGCCAGTTCCCGCAGCCCTTGAACGCCCAGTCGTAGGTGGACCGGGCCGCGTGGCAGACCTGGGGGTCGGCGTAGGAGGGGTTGACCCAGGCGAGGTCCCGGGCGGCGGGCCGCAGACCCCAGGACTCGATGATCATCTGGGAGGAGGTGGGGCTGCACCACGCCTCGCCGCCGTTGTCGTACTCGGGGTACTGGCCGACGTGGAGCTCCTGCGAGTACCGCGGGACCTTCAGCTCGCGGGCCGGGCGGGAGGGGGTGGAGGCGGGAACGGTGAACCGGTCCGGTACGTCGGAGGCCATGGCCCCGGCCAGCCAGACCGTCGGCCCCGCGACCGCGCCGCCCGGGGTGCGGTACAGGGTCAGGCGCAGCTGCCAGGCCTCGATCCGCAGGCCGCCGGCCTTGGCCGGGGCGTCGACGGCCAGGGTGTCGGTCCACACGGTGGAGCGGCCGTCGGTCTGGCCGTTCACGGAGGTGCGCCGGATGTCGCCGTCGCCGGAGGCCCAGCGGCCCATCACGTACCACGGCGTGGCCGTGCCGTCGGTGTACGTGCCGCGCACCTCGGTCTGGATCCAGCTGCCCGCGGGGGTGTGCGCGTTCCAGGAGGCGATGATCTCGGAGGCGGGGACGGTCGAGTGGTGCACCGGGGAGGTCCAGGTCGCGTACTCCCAGGTGCTCTTCTTCCCGGTGTGCGGGTCGGCGTACTCGGTCCGGCCGGCCGGCGTCCCGATCCGCACGCCGGGACGGGTACCGGAGACGGCGGCGGTCCCCCGGTGGGTGCCGGCCCGCCAGTGCGAGTCCGTGAACCAGAACCGGTTGTCGACGGCCTTGCCGACGGCTCCGGCTCCGGCTCCGGTCGGGCGGCCCGAGTCCGGGCCGGCGGGGGCCGCGCCGTTGCCGGACACGGCGTTACCGGGCAGGCTGGTGCCGGACACGGCGGTACCGGACGTGGCGGTACGGGCCTGTGCCCTGCCACCGGGAACGGCGGCGGCGGTGGCAGCCGCGAGGGCGATCGCGAGCAGGGCCCGGCGGGGCGTGGGTGCGGTCATCGAGGCGGTCCCCCGGAGTCGGTCGGGTGCGGTGTTGCCGGTCGGCTTTCCCAGCCTTACAGTTCCCGGCAGCCGGACGGTGAAGCCGCGGGCGTGTCGGGGTCATACCCTGACCGGGTGGAGTCACAGCAGTCACCGGCACCCTCACCGCTCCTCGTCCGGCCGCAGCCCCTGGAGCGGCTCGCGCACGAGATCAGCGGCCTGCCGCCCTCGCTCGGCCCGGTCAGGCTGATCGGCATCGACGGCCACGCCGGCTCGGGCAAGAGCACCTTCGCGGGGCACCTCGCCGCGGCCCTGGGCGGGGCGCCCGTACTGCACCTGGACGACGTGGCCACCCACGAGGAGCTCTTCGACTGGCCGGAGCGGCTGCGCGCGCAAGTGCTGGAGCCGCTCGCCGCCGGGCGGGCCGCCCGCTGGGCCCCGTACGACTGGGTGGAGCGCCGCTTCGGCCCGGAACGGGTCCTGGAGCCCGCGCCCGTGCTGCTCGTCGAGGGGGTCGGGGCGGGGCGGCGGCTGCTGCGCCCGCACCTGGCGCGGCTGCTGTGGATGGAGACACCGCGCGCGCAGTCCTGGGGGCGCGGACGACACCGGGACGGGCGTGAACTTTCCGACTTCTGGGACGGGTGGGAGCGCGCAGAGCTCGCGCACTTCTCGGATGATCCTTCGCGCCCCTTCGCCGACACGCTGGTACGCCAGAGCAGTACGGGATACGAGTGGACTTCCGGGACGGCTGGGACGACGGGACAGCCGAGTTCCGTCACGGAAGGTAACGAACTCCCCCGGGCCTGAGCGGCCTCCGGAATCCGGCCGCGCGGGCCTTCACCGACGTGCTTGACCTGGGCCCCGCACCGGCCTTACGTTCTCAATGCGCGGTCTTTCCAGGCTGCCGCAGACGCGAAGCCCCCGATTGTTCCCCCGTGATCGGGGGCTTCGTTCTGCCCCCGCCGCCTCCCGGGCGGCCGCCGCTCGCGGCACTCCTCCCCGAAATCTTCACCCTGTGTCACCTCGCCGCCGTCCGGGGCTCGGCGGGTCCGCGCCTCCCGCACCCTGGGTAAGGTGCGTCCCCGCAGGTACGATGCACCCCTGGTTTCATCGGCGCGGTGGACAACTCGCGGGCTCGATCCGGGGGTTGCCGGGCAACACGGGGCAGGCTTGTGGGGGATGTGATGGATTTCGCCGCGCCGGGCAGTACGCACGCCCCGGCCGAACTCGCCTGGCTGCGCGGGGTGGACGCCTGCACGATGGGTGCCTATCCGCAGGCCGAGGAGGAGTTCCGGACGGCCGTACGGCTGGATCCCGCGATGGCCGACGCCTGGCTGGGCCTGCACGCCCTCCGGGTGGACACCACGAACGCGTTATTACGCATGTACGCCCATCGGGACCGCTTCGGCGAGCAGCGGGCCCGCCACCGCCGCACGCTGAACTCCTGGTACTGGCTCGGTTGGTGGGTCCAGCCCGTACTGGAGAGCCGCCGGGACCTGCTGCTGGCCCACGCCTCGCACTGGCTGGACGGCCGCCACGTGCCCGAGCTGGACCAGGCGCTGGCCGCGCTGCCGCCGGTGGACACCGATGCGCAGGTACGTTTCCTGCACGCCTGCCGGGCTTATCTGGTCAAGGACTGGGAGCAGCTGGTCCGGCACACCGAACCGCTGGTGGACGATCCGCTGCTCGGCATCGAGGCGGGCCTCTTCGGCGGAATGGCCCGGGTCCGGCTGGAGATGTACGGACAGGCCGAACCGATGCTGTCCGCGGCGCTGATGCGGTGCCGCAGCGAGCAGCCGCAGCGCAAGGAGCTGCGGTACTGGCTGGCGCGGGCGCACGAGGGGACCGGGCGCAGTGCGGCGGCGCTGCCGCTGTACCGGGCGGTGCACCGGGTGGACCCGGCGTTCATGGACACGGCGGCGCGGCTGACGGCGATCGAGGACAGCGAGGACGCCGACGGGTACGCCGGATACGCCGGGCATGCGGCGGACACCGGCTACGCCGGGCACGGCCTGACCTCGCTCGGTGGGGATTTCGCCGCGGTGGCGCCGGGCGGCGCCCCGGTCCAGGACATCGCGGCGGACGGCCAGGCGGAGCCGGACCCGCTGCTGTCGCCGGAGCCGCCGGACCCGCGGTTCGGGGCGCCCGCCACGGGCCGGGTGGAGGACGTACGGCGGAAGGCGCCCGTCCCGCCGCAGACGGCGCCCGGGGGGCTGCCGGCCGGGCCGTCCGACCCGGAGCTGCTGGCCCGGGCGCTGTCCGAGCTGGAGCGGATGGTGGGCTTGGAGCCGGTGAAGCGTCAGGTGAAGGCCCTGTCGGCGCAGTTGCACATGGCGCGGCTGCGGGCCGGTCAGGGGCTGCCGGTGCAGCCGCCGAAGCGGCACTTCGTGTTCTCGGGGCCGTCCGGTACCGGCAAGACGACCGTGGCGCGGATCCTGGGCCGGGTCTTCTACGCGCTCGGCCTGCTGGGCGGGGACCACCTGGTGGAGGCCCAGCGGGCCGATCTGGTGGGCGAGTTCCTGGGTCAGACCGCCGTCAAGGCCAATGAGCTGATCGATTCCGCGATCGGCGGGGTGCTGTTCGTGGACGAGGCGTACAGCCTGTCCAACTCCGGGTACAGCAAGGGCGACGCGTACGGGGACGAGGCCCTGCAGGTGCTGCTGAAGCGGGCGGAGGACAACCGGGACCGCCTGGTGGTGATCCTCGCGGGCTATCCGGCCGGGATGGACCGGCTGCTCGCCACCAATCCGGGGCTGTCCTCGCGGTTCACCACGCGGGTGGACTTCCCGAGCTACCGGCCGCCCGAGCTGACCGCGATCGGCGGGGTCCTGGCGGAGGCGAACGGGGACCGCTGGGACGAGGAGGCCCTGGAGGAGCTGCGCAGCATCAGCGGGCACGTGGTGGAGCAGGGCTGGATCGACGAGCTGGGCAACGGCCGCTTCCTGCGCACCCTGTACGAGAAGAGCTGCGCCTACCGGGACCTGCGGCTGGCGGGCTTCGCCGGCGAGCCGTCCCGGGACGATCTGGCGACGCTGCGGCTGCCGGACCTGATGCAGGCGTACGGGGAGGTCCTGTCGGGCCGGGGCCCGCAGGACCGGGGCCGCCCGGAGCCCCCGCCGCTGTGAGCGCGGCGGCGGCCCGGGCGACCCCGGCGGACCGGCCGGGCGGGGTCAGCCCGCCATCGCCCCGTCCCGGCGGGGCGGGCGCAGGGCCGCCGCGACGGCCCTGCGGTGCGCGGGGTCGCGCACCTCGCCGACGAGCATCTCCAGGACGTCCTCCAGGGCGACCAGGCCCAGCACGCGTCCGGCCGGGTCGGCGACCTGCGCCAAATGGGTGGCGTCCCGCCGCATGACGCTGAGCGCGTCGTCGAGCGGGAGGGTGGAGGACAGGGTGGTCATCCGGCGCCAGACCCGCTGGGGCACGGCCCGCTCCCGCTCCTCCAGGTCCAGCACGTCCTTGACGTGCAGGTAGCCCATGAAGGCGCCGTTCTCTGAGCGGACGGGGAAGCGGGAGTAGCCCGTACGGACGGTGAGCTGCTCGATCTGGCGCGGGGTGGCCGAGGGCCCGACCGTGACGAGCCGTTCCCGTGCGAGCAGCACGTCGGTGACCGGGCGGCTGCCGAGCTCCAGGGCGTCCTCCAGCCGTTCCTGCTCACCCGGGTCCAGGAGTCCCGCCTGCCGGGAGTCCTCGACGAGCCGGCCGAGCTGGGCGCTGGTGTAGACGGCTTCGACCTCGTCCTTCGGCTCGACCTTGAACAGGCGGAGCACGAAGTGCGCGCACGCGCCGAGCGCGGTGGTGACGGGCCCGCACAGCCGGGCGAACGCGACCAGGCCGGGGCTGAACCAGAGCGCGGTGCGCTCGGGGGCGGCCATGGCCAGGTTCTTGGGCACCATCTCGCCGATGACCAGGTGCAGGAACACCACGGCGGCGAGGGCGAAGGCGTAACCGAGGGGGTGGATCAGCCCCGGCGGGACGCGGACGGCGTGGAAGAGGGGCTCCAGCAGGCTGGCCACGGTCGGCTCGGCGACCGCACCGAGGGTCAGCGAGCACACGGTGATGCCGAACTGGGCCGCGGCCATCATCCGGGGCAGGTTCTCCAGGCCGTACAGCACCTGGCGGGCCCGCTTGGAGGAGGCGGCCAGCGGCTCGATCTGGCTGCGCCGGACGGAGACGAGGGCGAACTCGGCGCCGACGAAGAAGCCGTTCGCGAGGACCAGCAGCAGGGCGAACAGCAGTTGCAGGGCGTTCATCGGACGGCCGCCTCCACGTCGCCGCGCAGAGCCGGGGCCGGCTGCCCGGCGCCGCCGTGCGGGTGTGCCGCGGGGCGGGCGGCCGGAGACACGGCCGGCCCGGGGTGCGGGGCGGGTACGAGCCGGACCAGCCGGACCCGTTCGGCCCGGTAGCGGCGGACCTGGCGGACGGAGAGCTTCCAGCCGGGGAGTTCGGCCCGGTCCCCGGGGGCGGGGATGCGGCCGAGCAGATCGGCGACGAGGCCGGCGACGGTCTCGTACGGGCCTTCGGGCACCTCCAGGCCTATCCGGCGCAGGGTGTGCACCCGGCAGCTGCCGTCGGCCTCCCAGGAGGGGCGGCCGTCCTCGGCGGGGACGGCGGCCAGCTCGGGGGTCTCGTTCTCGGCGAAGTCGTGCTCGTCGCGGACCTCGCCGACGAGCTCCTCGACGATGTCCTCCAGGGTGACCACGCCGGCGGTGCCGCCGTACTCGTCCACGACCACGGCCATGGGCTGTTCGCTGCGCAGCCGCTCCAGCAGCGGCTGCACCGGCAGGGAGCCGGGCACCCGCAGCGGGGCGACGCAGATCCGGCTGACGGTGGTGCGGGCGCGTTCGGACTCGGGCACGGCGAGGGCGTCCTTGAGGTGGACGACGCCGGTGATCTCGTCGATGCGCTCGCGGTAGACCGGGAAGCGGGACAGGCCGGTGGCGCGGGTCAGGTTGAGCACGTCGGCCGCGGTGGCCGTGTGCATCAGGGCGCTGACCTTCACCCGGGGGGTCATGACGTGCTGGGCCGTGAGCTCGCCCAGCGACAGGGTGCGGACGAAGAGGTCGGCGGTGTCCTGTTCGAGGGCGCCGGCCTGGGCCGAATGGCGGACCAGGGAGACCAGTTCGCCCGGGGTGCGGGCGGAGGCCATCTCCTCGGCCGGTTCCACGCCGAGCGCCCGCACGAGCCGGTTGGCGACGGCGTTGAGCGCGGCGATGACGGGCCGGAAGGCGCGGGAGAAGACCTGCTGCGGGCCGGCGACGACCCGGGCCACCTGGAGGGGCCGGGAGACGGCCCAGTTCTTCGGGACGAGCTCGCCGACGACCATCTGGACGGCGGAGGCGAGCAGCATGCCGATGAACACGGCGATGCCGGAGACGGCTCCCGCAGGCAGTCCGGTCGCGGCGAGCGGCCCGGTCAGCAGGGCGGCGAGGGCCGGTTCGGCGAGCATGCCGACGACCAGTGAGGTGATGGTGATGCCGAGCTGGGTGCCCGAGAGCTGGAAGGACAGCTCCCGCAGGGCCTCGACCACCGTGCGGGCACGGCGGTCACCCTCGGCTGCGGCGCGCTCGGCCTCGGGTCTCTCGACGGTGACGAGGCCGAATTCGGCTGCCACGAAGAAACCGTTGGCGAGGATCAGGGCGAAGGCCGCCACGAGCAGGAGTAGCGGGATGGTCATGCCGCCGCCTCCGCGGGGAGGGCGGCGCGGGTACTACCGGACGATCCGTCCATTGCTGGAAGGAGTCACTCCTCTGGTTGCAGGTGCCCACGGGCCACGAGGTCCCGGGGCCGGTGGGAGGGCGCACGGCTGCGCCCCGCCACCAGGGTAGTCATTGAGATCGCCGCCGCAATGGGACGCAGCGGTGTTCCGTCGGCCCGGCGGCCGGCTCGAAGCCCGCTCAGAAGGGGTTCGAAGCCGGCACGAGCCCGGCGCGGCGGCGGCTCAGCGGTCGTGGGGGCCGGTGCCCCGGGCCTCGGCGAGGGCGCGCAGGGCGCGGGCGTCGCCGATGGCCTGCTGCCGGGCCACCCCGGGCTGGATGCCGAGGGCGGGCAGGCTGGTGCCGTCGCTCAGGTCCAGGAACACCCAGGGGTCGCCCGGGCGGAGGTTGACGCGCAGGATCTGCGCCCACTCCAGGCGGCGGGTGGTGGTGAGGTTGACGACGGTGACGCCCGTCTCGTCCGCGACGACCTTGGGGCGGCTGAGCAGGACGAGCACGGAGGTCAGCAGGACGGCGGTGAAGACGAAGCTGATCCGTTCGCCGGGGCTGAGGTTCTCCAGCAGGAAGGCGATCGCCGTGATGGTGGCGAACACGGCAAGTCCGGTGCCCAGCAGGACGGCCCGCGTGCGGGTCGGCCGGAAGGTGACCGGCAGGGCGGGCGGTGCGGGCTGGGCGGTGGACTCGGCCATGGTGCTGGTGTTGCCTTCTTCAGGTGGCGTACGGATCGGCGGCAGGCGTACGGGTCACAGGCGGCAGGCGTGGATCGAGGTGGTGAGGATCGCGCGCGCGCCGAGCTCGTACAGGTCGTCCATGATCCGCTGTGCTTCCTTGGCGGGAACCATGGCGCGGACGGCGACCCAGCCCTCGTTGTGCAGCGGGGAGACGGTCGGCGACTCCAGGCCCGGGGTGAGGGCGACCGCGCGCTCCAGGTGCTCGGCGCGGCAGTCGTAGTCCATCATCACGTAGCTGCGGGCCACCAGGACGCCCTGGAGGCGGCGCAGGAACTGCTGGGCCTGCGGGTTCTCGGCGTCGGTGCCGTTGCCGCGGATGACCACGGCCTCCGAGGTGAGGATCGGCTCGCCGATGACCTCCAGGCCGGCATTGCGCAGGCTGGTGCCGGTCTCGACGACGTCCGCGATGATCTGGGCGACGCCGAGCTGGATGGCGGTCTCCACGGCGCCGTCCAGGTGCACGACGGAGGCGTCGATCCCGAGGTCGGCGAGGTGCTTGGCGACGATTCCCTCGTACGAGGTAGCGATCGTCATGCCCTGGAAGTCCTCGGGGCCCTTCGCGGTGCCGGGCTTGGTGGCGTAGCGGAAGGTGGAGCGGCCGAAGTTCAGCGGCAGGATCTCCTCGGCGCTGGCGCCGGAGTCGAGCAGCAGGTCCCGGCCGGTGATGCCGATGTCGAGCTTGCCGGAGGAGACGTAGATCGCGATGTCCTTGGGGCGGAGGTAGAAGAACTCCACCTCGTTCTCGGGGTCGACGACCACGAGTTCCTTGGACTCCTTGCGCTGGCGGTAGCCGGCCTCATGGAGCATCGCCGACGCCGGTCCGGAGAGTGAACCCTTGTTGGGGACGGCGATGCGCAGCATGGGGATTCCTCGGGTGCGTAGGTGCGATGGGTGGGTTCGGGCGGGGGCCCGTGGACGAGCTCCGGCCTAGAGGTGCGCGTAGACGTCGTCGAGGGAGATCCCGCGCGCCACCATCATCACCTGGACGTGGTACAGCAGCTGGGAGATCTCTTCGGCGGCGGCTTCCTTGCCCTCGTACTCGGCGGCCATCCAGACCTCTGCGGCCTCCTCGACGACCTTCTTGCCGATGGCGTGGACGCCCTTGCCCACGAGTTCGGCGGTACGGGAGGTGCTGGGGTCGCCATTGGCGGCCTTGAGCTGGAGCTCGGTGAAGAGCTCTTCGAAGGTCTTGGAGGATTCGTTCGCCATGATGGTCCTCAGAATAAGGGGTCCCCCGCCGCCACTCAGCGCCAGGGTTCGCTGACGGTCCGCAGGGTCATGGCGGTGGAGACGGCGGCGGTGACCGCTTCGTGCCCCTTGTCCTCGTTCGACCCTTCGAGTCCGGCGCGGTCCAGCGCCTGCTCGTCGTTGTCGCAGGTCAGGACGCCGAAGCCGACGGGGACTCCGGTGTCGATCGACACCTGTACCAGGCCCTGGGTGACGCCCTGGCAGACGTAGTCGAAGTGCGGGGTGCCGCCGCGGATGACCACTCCGAGGGCGACGATGGCATCGTAACCGCGACCGGCCAGTACCTTCGCCACGACCGGGAGCTCGAAGCTGCCGGGGACGCGCAGCAGGGTGGGCTCGTCGATGCCCAGTTCGTGCAGGGCGCGCAGGGCGCCGTCGACGAGCCCGTCCATGACCTTCTCGTGCCACTGCGCCGCGATCACGGCGACCCGGAGGTCGCCGCAGTTCTTCACGCTCAGTTCGGGTGCGCCCTTGCCGCTCACAGCTCTGCTCCTCGGTACGTCTGGTGTTGGCTGGTTGCCTGTTACTGGTGACGGGTTACTGGTTACTGGTTGTTGCAGGTGGAGACGGCCTGGGCCGGGTCCAGCCAGGGCAGGTCGTGGCCCATCCGGTCCCGCTTGGTGCGCAGGTAGCGCAGATTGTGCTCCCCGGCCTCCGTCGGCATCGGCTCGCGGTGCGCGACCTCGATCCCGTGTCGTACGAGGGCGGCGGCCTTCTCGGGGTTGTTGGTCAGCAGCCTGACGCTCTTGACGCCGAGGTCGGCCAGGATCTGGGCGCCGGCGGCGTAGTCGCGGGCGTCGGCCGGCAGGCCGAGTTCCAGGTTGGCGTCGAGCGTGTCGCGGCCGCGCTCCTGGAGCTCGTACGCGCGCAGCTTGGACATCAATCCGATGCCGCGGCCCTCGTGGCCGCGCAGGTAGACGACCACGCCCCGGCCCTCGTCCTTGATCCGGGCCATGGAGGCGTGCAGCTGGGGGCCGCAGTCGCAGCGCAGGGACTGGAAGATGTCCCCGGTCAGGCACTCGGAGTGGACCCGGACCACGATGTCGGCGCCGTCGCCGAGCTCGCCGTGGACGAGGGCGACGTGCTCGACCCCGTCGACGGTGGAGCGGTAGCCGTACGCGGTGAACTCGCCGAAGGCGGTCGGCAGGCTGACCTCGGCCTCGCGGCGGACGGTCGGCTCGGCGGAGCGGCGGTAGGCGATCAGGTCCTCGATGGAAATGATCGTCAGGCCGTGCTTGCGGGCGAAGGGGATCAGCTCGGGCAGGCGCAGCATCACGCCGTCCTCGCCGGCGATCTCCACGATCGCGCCGACGGGGCGCAGGCCCGCGAGGCGGGCGAGGTCGACGGCGGCCTCGGTGTGGCCGTTGCGGACCAGGACGCCGCCGGGCTTGGCGCGCAACGGGAAGATGTGGCCGGGGCGGACGAAGTCGGAGGCTTCGGAGACGCCGTCGGCCAGCATCCGCAGGGTGGTGGAGCGGTCGGCGGCCGAGATTCCGGTGGAGACGCCGTGGGCGGCGCTCGCGTCGACGGAGACGGTGAAGGCGGTCTTCATCGACTCGGTGTTGTGCTGCACCATCTGGGGCAGTTCCAAGCGCTCCAGCTCCGGGCCCTCCATCGGGGCGCAGATCAGGCCGCGGCACTCGCTCATCATGAACGCGACGATCTCCGGGGTGGCCTTCTCGGCGGCGATGACGAGGTCGCCCTCGTTCTCGCGGTCCTCGTCGTCGACCACGACGACGGGCCGGCCGGCCGCGATGTCTCGGATGGCCTGCTCGACGGGGTCGAGCCGGAAGGCCGCTTCGAGGTCGAGGTCGAGATCGATCGCGGGCACGGGGTCGAGGGTGTTCATGCCGTTGCTCCTTCCAGGGCCGGGGCGGGGGCGGTGCGCGAGCGCTGGTACCAGTCGTAGGCGCCCCAGAGGACGAGCGCGAAGTAGACGACGTAGACGAGGCCGGAGAAGGCCAGTCCGTTGTTGAAGGCGAGCGGGACGCCGACGAGGTCGACCAGGAGCCAGGCGAACCAGAACTCGACCAGGCCGCGGGCCTGGGCGACCATCGCGACGATGGTGCCGACGAAGATGTAGGCGTCGGCCCACGGGCTCCACGACAGGTTCGGGAAGAGGGTGAACAGGCCGCCGACGGCGAGGGTGCCCAGGGCCGCGCCGGCGAGGAGCAGTCCGCGCTCGGCCCAGCCGGCGGTGCGGACGGCGATGGAGCCGTCCTGGGCCTGCTGCCTGCCGCGCTGCCAGGCGCGCCAGCCGAACACGGCCACCCCGATGACGAGGAGCTGCTTGCCGACGCCGCCGGCGAGGTGGGCGGAGGCGTAGGCGGCGATGAGGATCAGGCCGGACAGGAGCTGGGCGGGCCAGGTCCATATGGAGCGGCGCCAGCCGAGGGCGAGGGCTGCCAGGCCCATCAGGTTGCCGATCATGTCGGACCAGATGACCTTCTGTCCGAAGACGGTGAAGGCTTCCGCGTTGAGCCAGGTCAGGGCGCTCACTGGTGGTCCTCCTGGGCGTGCAGCGGGTTCACGCCGGCGGCGAGCAGGCGCTCGACGTACTTCGCGAGGACGTCGACCTCCAGGTTGACCGGGTCGCCCGGCTGCTTGATGCCGAGGGTGGTCAGCGCGAGGGTGGTCGGGATGAGGCTGATGCTGAAGTGGTCGGCGCCGGCCTCGACGACGGTGAGGCTGACGCCGTCCACCGTGATGGAGCCCTTCTCGACGACGTAGCGCGCGAGGTTCTGCGGGAGGGAGATCCGGACGATCTCCCAGTGCTCGGAGGGCGTCCGGGACAGGATCTCGCCGGTGCCGTCCACGTGGCCCTGGACCAGGTGGCCGCCGAGCCGTCCGCCGAGCGCCATCGGGCGCTCCAGGTTGACGCGGGAGCCCTCGGTGAGCGCGCCCAGGCTGGAGCGGTTGAGGGTCTCCTGCATGACGTCGGCGGTGAACTCGCCGTCGGCGGTCTCCACGACCGTCAGGCAGACGCCGTTGACGGCGATGGAGTCGCCGTGCTTGGCGCCTTCGGTGACGACGGGGCCGCGCAGGCGGAAGCGGGAGGCCTCCGAGAGCTGCTCGACGGCGGTGACCTCGCCCAGTTCTTCGACGATTCCGGTGAACACTCAGTGCTCCTTGGGGGCGGTGGCGGGAACGGCGGTGATGCGCAGATCGGTGCCGACGCGGACGGTCTCGGTGAGGTCGAGGCGTACCGCGCGGGTGATGGTGTGGATGCCGGCGTCGGCGAGGGCGGCGGGGCCCGCGCCCAGGAGGGCGGGGGCGAGGTAGCCGATGACCCGGTCGACGGCCCCGGCCCGGAGGAAGGCGCCCGCGAGGGTGGGGCCGCCTTCCAGGAGGACGGAGCGCACGCCGCGGGCGTGCAGGCGGGTGAGCAGGTCGGGGACGGCGATGCGGCCCTCGTGCAGCGGCATCCGCAGCAGGTCGACGCCCGGCAGGTGCCGGGTGTCGGCGTCCTCGCCGACGACGAGCAGGGTGGGCGCCGCCCCGTCGAGGATGCGGGCGGTCGGCAGGAGGGCGGCGCGGGTGTCGAGGGCGATGCGCAGCGGCTGGGTGGCGCCTTCGATGCCGCGCACGGCCAGGTGCGGGTCGTCGGCGCGCAGGGTGCCGCCGCCCACGAGGACGGCATCGGACTCGGCGCGCAGCCGGTGGACGTCGGCGCGGGATTCCGGGCAGGTGATCCAGCGGCTGCTGCCGTCCGAGGCGGCGCTGCGGCCGTCGAGGGTGGCGGCGTACTTCCAGGTCACGTGCGGGCGGCCCAGGCGTACGGAGGTGAGCCAGGCGGTGTTGCCGGCCTCGGCCTCGGCTTCCAGGAGCCCGCCCTCGGTCTCGACCCCGGCGGCGCGGAGCGTGGCGGCGCCCCCGCTGGCCTGGGGGTTCGGGTCGGCGACGGCGTAGACGACGCGGGCGATGCCTGCCTCGGCGAGGGCCTGCGCGCAGGGTCCCGTACGGCCGGTGTGGTTGCAGGGCTCCAGGGTGACGTAGGCGGTGCCGCCGCGGGCGGCTTCGCCTGCGGCGCGCAGGGCGTGCACCTCGGCGTGGGGGCCACCGGCCTGCTCGTGCCAGCCCTCGCCCACGGGGGCGCCGGCGGCATCGGTGATGACGCAGCCGACGACGGGGTTGGGGCTGGTGGAGCCGAGTCCGCGGGCTGCAAGTGCGATGGCGCGGCGCATGGCGGATACGTCGGCGTCGGCGCTGTGCGCTGCGTACGCGGCGTGGTTCGCCACCGGGTCCTCCTGCCTCATCGGGCACGGACTCCGGGGCCTGTCGGGATACGACAGATGAAGCGGTACAGCGCACGCGGGGACGCCGAGGCCGGAGAAACGGTCCGTCCGGACGTATCCGCAGGGATACGCCGATGAACCGCCGACGGCGGCGTACCGGTGACTGGCCCGCCGCGCACTGCCTCCCATCCGGACTTTCACCGTCGGTCCAGGAATTTCACCTGGTCAACCGGCCGCTGGCTGCGGACGGGTCGCGGACTATACCGCCGGTTCGGAATTACACCGACCCCGGAGTGCGCTGCTTACTGGTACTGGAGCCAGTCTGCCACGGGTGATCGGCGGCCATGCGGGCGAGAAGCTGTGGCCTGGGTCACAGGGGGGCCTTCCGGCAGGAGTCCGTCAGGTCCCGCCGTGGTTGGTCCAGACCTATTGGCGAGGTGGTCTAGTCCTCTTAACGTTCCCTTCATCTTCCCCGGGAGACAGCCCGTCAGATGTGCGCACGTCACGGGCCGACACGCACCACACGTACGCCTGTTGTGCCCTTTCCGCGCCCCCCTCCTCCCCTCCCCAGGAGGCACCATGCTGTCCCCCACACGTACGAGAGCGATGCTCCTGGCATCCGGCGCCGCAATCGCCGGACTGCTGGTGGGCGGGCTCTCGGCGGGCGTCTCCCAGGCCGCCGACAACGAAGGCTGTCGCCCGGACGGGCTCTACAAGACGGCCGGCGTCGACGTCCCCTACTGCTCGGTCTACGACTCCGAGGGCCGCGAGAAGATGGGCGCCGACCACCAGCGACGCGTCATCGGATACTTCACCGGCTGGCGCACCGGCAAGGACGGCACCCCCGCCTACCTCGCCAACAACGTCCCCTGGTCCAAGGTCACCCACCTCAACTACGCCTTCGCCCACGTCGGCGCCGACAACAGGATCTCCGTCGGCGCGGACAACGCGAACAACGCCGCCACCGGGATGACCTGGCCTGGCGTCGCGGGCGCCGAGATGGATCCGGCCCTCCCCTACAAGGGCCACTTCAACCTGCTCAACAAGTTCAAGAAGCAGTACCCCGACGTCAAGACGCTGATCTCGGTCGGCGGCTGGGCGGAGACCGGGGGCTACTTCGGAGACGACGGCAACCGGGTCGCCTCCGGCGGCTTCTACTCGATGGCCACCAACGCCGACGGCTCCGTCAACCAGGCCGGCATCGACACCTTCGCGGACTCCTCGGTCGAATTCATCCGCAGGTACGGCTTCAACGGCGTCGACATCGACTACGAGTACCCGACCACGATGAAGGACGCGGGCAACCCGCTGGACTGGCAGCTCTCCAATGCCCGCCGAGCCGGGCTCGTCAAGGGCTACGCGGCCCTGATGAAGTCGCTGCGCGAGAAGCTCGACCGCGCGGGCGCCGCCGACGGCAGGCACTACCTGCTCTCCGTCGCCGCCCCCTCCTCCGGCTACCTGCTGCGGGGCATGGAGACCTTCCAGATGCAGAAGTACCTGGACTACGTCAACATCATGTCCTACGACCTGCACGGCGCCTGGAACGAGTACGTCGGCCCGAACGCCTCCCTGTTCGACGACGGCAAGGACGGCGAACTCGCCGCCGCGGGCGTCTACTCCACCTCCCAGTACGGCGGCATCGGCTACCTCAACTCCGACTGGGCCTACCACTACTTCCGCGGCTCCATGCCGTCGGGCCGCATCAACATGGGTCTGCCGTACTACACCCGCGGTTTCAAGAACGTGCAGGGCGGCACCGACGGCCTGTGGGGCAAGGCCCCGGCCACCGCGTGCCCGGCCGGCGCGGGCCTGACCAAGTGCGGTGACGGCGCGGTCGGCATCGACAACCTGTGGCACGACCTGGACACCAACGGGGTCGAGTCCCCGGCCGGCTCCAACCCGATGTGGCACGCCAAGAACCTGGAGAAGGGGGTCGTCGGCGACTACGCCACCCGGTACGGCTTCCCCGCGAACACCACCCTGACCGGCGCTTACGTACGCAAGTACAGCTCCACGCTGGTGGCTCCGTGGCTGTGGAACGAGCAGAAGAAGGTCTTCCTGTCGACGGAGGACGAGCAGTCGGTCGCCGCCAAGGCCGACTACGTGGTGAACAAGGGCATCGGCGGCACCATGGTCTGGGAGCTGGCGGGCGACTACGCGTACAACTCCGCCAAGGGCCAGTACGAGATGGGCGACACGCTCACCACCACGATGTACGAGAAGTTCAAGTCGGCGGCCCCGTACGGCGCCAAGCGCGCCACCACCGCCCTGCCGAGCCAGGCGATCAAGGTGGACGTGGACTTCGGGCAGTTCCCGCTGGGCGACTCCAACTACCCGATCAGCCCCAAGCTGAAGATCACAAACAACACGAAGGCGACCCTCCCGGGCGGTACGGAGTTCCAGTTCGACTACTCCTCCTCGGCGCCGAACAACGCCAAGGACCAGTCGGGTTGGGGCACCGCGGTCATCCGCAGCGACCACACGGGCAGCAACGTCGGCGGTCTCAAGGGCGACTACAACCGGGTCTCGCTCAAGCTGCCGTCCTGGCAGTCGCTGGCACCGGGCGCCTCCGCGGAGATCGACTTCGTCTACTACCTGCCGACCTCGACCCCGTCCAACTGGACGGTGAGCTTCGGCGGGAGCACGTACGCCCTTGCCGGTGACCTGGCCCGCGGTACGACCGTCGTCGAGCCCGGCGGTGCGACCACCACGCCGACCACGACCACACCGCCGACCACTCCCCCGCCCACGACCACCCCGCCGACCAGCCCGCCCCCGGGCGGCACGTGCACCGGCCCGGCGTACGCGGCGGGCACGGTGTACACCGCCGGCCAGGTCGTCTCCCACAAGGGCCACCTCTGGAAGGCACAGTGGTGGACCCGGAACGAGGAGCCGGGCAGCACGGGCGACTGGGGCGTCTGGAAGGACCAGGGCGCCTGTTGACCCGCTCCGGATGAGGAAGCGTGAGGACCCGGTGGCCCGGCGGCCACCGGGTCCTCGCACGTACGCTGCTGCCGTGAGCACACAGACAGCCGCCTCGGCCGCGGATTTCGAGGAGCACCGGGGCCGGATGTTCGGCATCGCCTACCGCATGCTCGGCTCCGCCGCCGAGGCCGAGGACACCGTCCAGGACGCCTACCTGCGCTGGAGTTCCGCCGACCGCGAGCAGATCGAACACCCGGGGGCCTGGCTCGCCAAGGTCGTCACGCACCTGTGCCTGAACCGCCTCACCTCGGCGCGGGCCCGGCGCGAGGAGTACGCCGGTCCCTGGCTTCCGGAGCCCGTGCTCACCGGGGACGGAACGCTCGGCCCGCTGGAGTCGGCGGAGCAGCGGGACAGCGTCTCGATGGCCCTGCTGGTGCTGCTGGAGCAGCTCACACCGGTGGAGCGGGCGGTGTACGTGCTGCGCGAGGCCTTCGCGTACGGCCATCGGGAGATCGCCGGGCTCCTGGACCTGTCCGAGGCCAACTGCCGCCAGCTCTACCGGCGGGCCGCGGGCCGGGTGTCCGCCCCGAAGCCGCGCTTCGCACCGGACCCCGAGCAGTGGCGGAGCCTGGTGGAGACCTTCCTGACGGCGGCGCGGGACGGCGACCTGACCCGGCTGGAGAGGCTGCTGACCGCCGATGCGCGGTTCGTGGGGGACGGCGGCGGGGTCGTCAGCGCGGCCCGGCGGCCCGTCCTGGGCCGGGACAAGGTGGCCAGGTTCCTGGTGGGCGTGCTGCGCAAGTGGACGGGCAGCCACTCGCTCACCTTCGCGGAGGTCAACGGGGAGCCGGCGCTGGTGTTCGGCGGGGCCGGGGTCCTGCTGGTCGAGTTCGAGGACGGGCTGGTCAGCGGTATGCGCAGTGTGCAGAACCCGGAGAAGCTGGGATTCCTCCAGCGGCAGCTGTCACATTCCTGAGGGCTGTCCGGTCTCGGTTGGTGAACGCATCCCCTTCTGGGAAGGAACGGACACCATGAGCACCATCCTCGTCACCGGAGGCACCGGGACCCTCGGCACGCTGGTCGTCGCGAGGTTGCGCGCGGCGGACCACGACGTGCGCGTCCTGAGCCGGCGCGCGAAGGACCACCCGGTGGATCTGCGCGACGGCAGCGGGCTGGACGCGGCGATGGCCGGCGCGGAGGTGGTGGTGCACTGCGCGAGCACGCCGCGGGGCGGCGACGACGTGGCCGCCGGGCATCTGGTCGAGGCTGCCCGGCGGGCGGGGACGGTCACGAACATCGTGTACATCTCGATCGTCGGGGTGGATGTGGTGCCCTTCGCGTACTACGAGGTGAAGTACAAGGTGGAGCGGCTGCTGGAGGACTCGGGGCTGGGCGTGACGATCCTGCGGACGACCCAGTTCCACGACCTGGTGGCGACGGTGACGGAGACGCTGGCGAAGGTGCCGGTGCTGCCGGTGCCGCTGCCGAAGGGCGTCCGGGTGCAGCCGATCTCCGTCGAGGAGGTCGCCGACCGGATGGCGGAGCTGGCGGTCCCGACCCCGGCGGGCCGGGTCCCCGACATGGGCGGCCCGAAGATCCACACCCTGGTGGAGCTGGGCCGCGCGTACCTGGCGGCGACGGGGCGCAGGCGGCCGGTCGTCCCGCTTCCGCTGGCGGGCAAGGCGTACGCGGCATTCCGCCGCGGCGGCAACCTGGCGCCGTCGCATGCGGTGGGCCGCACCACCTTCGCGGAGTTCCTGGCGCGCCGCGGTTAGGCCCCGTGTCGTCGAGGATCGCGGCGGTGCGTTCCGCCTCGCGTTCCAGCGCTCGGCGGTGCGCGGCGTCGAGTGCGGCCAGTGGTTCGACGGTGAGGGCGATGTGCCTGCCGGAGCGGCGCTGGTGCCAGACGCCGCCGAGGAACTGCCGGCGGAGCCGCCGGGCGTTCACCGCGGCCCAGGCCACGCTGCTGGTGGGCACGTCCCCGACGCTACCGGCCGACGGCTCGGCCGCCCGCGACCCGGCTGCCCGGGGTTCGGCCGTGAGGGGTGCGGCCCAGGGGTGCGGCCGTCAGGGGCCGAAGAGGGTGTTCTGGGCGGCTTCGCGGGCGGCCAGGCGGGCGCCCGTGAGGACCGCCGGGCCTCCGAGTGCGGTCGCGCGGACCTCGGTGGAGACCGGGGTCAGTGTGGCCAGCCGGGCGGCGACCGCGGCCGCCAGCGCGTCCCCGCCCGCCCGGCCGAGCTCCCCCGCCAGAACCACGCACCCCGGGTCCAGGACGGCCGCGACGGCCGCCGCCCCGAGGGCGAGCCGCGCCGCGAGGGCCTCCAGGAAGGCGGTCCCGGCGGCGCCGGCCACCGCCTCCTCCACCGGCCCGGTGAAACCGTGCTCCGCGGCCAGCGCGGCCACCGCCTCGCGGCCCGCCAGCGCGTGGAAGCCACCCCCGCAGTCCCTGGCGGAGGGCAGCCCGTCCGTGCCCGGCACCGGCAGGAAGCCGATCTCCCCCGCCCCGCCGGAGGCCCCCCGGCGCAACCGGCCGTCCAGGACCACTGCCGCGCCGACGTCCGCGCCGAGCCACAGCAGCACGAAGGAGTCCAGGTCCCGGGCGGCGCCCACCCGCTGCTCCGCGAGGGCGGCGAGGTTGGTCTCGTTCTCCACCACCACCGTGGCCGGCAGCCGCTGCCCGAGGGCGGCCACGAGGTCGCGGTGCCAGGACGGCATTCCGGCCGTGCCGCGCAGTTCCCCGCTGCCCGGCGCGACCAGGCCCGGCGCTCCGACCACCACCGTGTGCAGCGGATCGGCGCCGGCCTCCCTGGCGAGGGCCTCCAGGACGTCGACGGCCTCGTCGACGGCGTCCACCGGCAGTGCGGCCTCTGCGAGCGGCCGGCCCAGCAGGTCCGTGACCACCGCGGTCGCACGGTCCGTCCGTACGTCCAGGGCCGCCAGATGGGCCCGGCGGGCGACGATCCCGTACAGCCGGGCGTTCGGGCCGCGGCGCTGTTCCCCGGACTCCCCCACGACCTCGATCAACCCGGCGTGGGCGAGCCGTTCGACCAGGTCGGCGACCGACGGGCGGGAGAGGCCGGTCTTCGCCTTGAGCTGGGTGGCCGTCAGCGGCCCCTCCTCCTGGAGGAGTTGCAGGGCGAGCCGGTCGTTGATGGCCCGGGCCGTGCTCGACGACGCCGGCGTCACGGGCGGGGCGGGGGAGACGGGCGACGTCGATGCAGGTGACACGGCGGCGGTCAGGGCATTGGCAGGAGTCACGGCGCCCATCCTAGGCAGCTTCCCACCCTCACTATCAGGCAGGTTCCCTGATAGTTTAATGCCATGACCGGGGAACCCGACCTCAGCCCTGCGCGCCTGCGCCAAGCCCGCCTCGCCATAGCCGCCGTCTTCTGCACGCACGGAGCCGTCACCGGCTCCTTCGCCACCCGCATCCCGTGGATCCAGGAGCACGCCCACCTCGGCGCGGGCTCCCTGGGGCTGGCCCTGGCCTTCCCGGCCCTCGGCGCGGCGCTCGCGATGCCGCTGGCCGGGCGGATCAACCACCGCTTCGGGGCCCGCCCCGCACTGCGCGGCCTGCTGGCCCTGTGGACCCTGTCCCTCGTCCTGCCGGCCCTCGCCCCGAACCTGGCGACCCTGTGCTTCGCCCTCTTCGTCTACGGGGCCACCTCGGGGATGTCGGACGTGGCGATGAACGCACTGGGCGTGGAGACCGAGAACCGGCTCGGCCGCTCGGTCATGTCCTCCCTGCACGGCATGTGGAGCGTGGGCGCGCTGCTGGGCTCGGCCGCCGGCACCGTCGCCGCCCACACCGGGGCCGACGCCCGGCTGCACCACCTGCTCGCCGCGCCGGCCCTGACCGCGGCCGGGCTGGTCTGTGTACGGGGCGTGCTCGATCTGCGCAGCGCGGCCGGGGCCGAGGCTCCGGCGCACTTCGCACTGCCGCCGCGGTCCGCGCTGCTGATCGGAGCGATCGGCTTCTGCGCGGTCTTCGCGGAGGGGGGGAGCCTGGACTGGTCGGCGGTCTACCTGCGGGACGTGCTCGACACCGACGCCGGCCTCGCAGCCGCCTCGACCACCGCCTTCGCCCTCACGATGGCCGCCGCCCGGCTGGCCGGCGACCGGGTGGTGGACCGGTTCGGCCCGGTACGCACGGTCCGGGCGGGCGGCGTCCTGGCCACCGCGGGCGGGCTGCTCGTGGTGACGGCCGGCCATCCGGCCGCGGCCCTGGGCGGCTTCGCGCTGATCGGGCTCGGCATCTCGGTCGTGGTCCCGCTGGCCTTCGCGGCGGCCGCACGCAGCGGGCCGGCCCCGGCGCAGGCCATCGCCGGTGTCGCCACGATCACGTACACCTCGGGACTGATCGCGCCCTCGGCGATCGGCGCGGTGGCGGACGCGAGCTCCCTCGTGGTCTCCTTCGGGCTGGTCACCCTGCTGGCGTTCGCGCTGGTGGCGGGTGCGGCCGTACTGCGGCAACGGCCCGCCGCGCGTGCGGCGGAGCCCGCCGATCGGGACGAACCCGCCCGTATCCGCCCGTAGCGTAGGGCCCGGCCGTCGGCACGGCCGTTTCGTACGCGGGCCGTTCGCTCTCGTTCTCGGCGCTCTTCCGGAACCGGGTTCGCCCGAACCGGCGAAGCGCACGGCCAAGTTCCCCGGATCCGCGCCCACGGCTGGGACCCTGCCTCCCATGGAAGCGGTGCTCGCGCGGATGCGCGCCCTGGACGAGCGGCTCCCCGCGCAGGACGGTGTCGCCGTCTTCAACCGGGTGTACCTGACGGTCACGCAGACCCTGCACGCGCGCATCGGCCGCGGGGAGTTCCCCTCGCCGCGCCGGGCGCAGACCCTGAGCGTCCGCTTCGCCGAGCGGTACCTGACGGCGGTGGAGGCGGACCGCGCCCCGGCCTGCTGGCGGCCGCTGCTCCAGTACCGCCGCCATCCCGGGGTGCGGCCGCTGCAGCACGCACTGGCCGGGATCAACGCGCACATCGGGCACGACCTGGCCCTGGCGGTGGTGTCCACCTGCCGAGCGCTGGACTGTGAACCGCGGGCCTTGGAGGCGGATTTCGACCGGGTCGGCGACACTCTGGTCTGCCTGGAGGAGCACATCCGGGAGGACCTGATGCCGGGCCCCGACCTGCTGGAGATCGCCGACCCGCTGACGCACCTGCTCGGCTCCTGGAGCCTGGACCGGGCCCGCGGCGCCGCCTGGTCGGCGGCCCGCCTGCTGTGGACCCTGCGCCGTACGCCCGAACTGGCCGAGGAGTTCGCGGAGTCCCTGGACGCGGGCGTGGGTCTGGTGGGCCGCTGCCTGCTGACCCCGACCGGCTGATCCTACCGGCCGAAGCGCCCCGGCGAAGCACCCGGCCGGGCCGCGTACGGCATGTGAAAACGGGCCGCCGCCGCGCTGTGTGCGCGGGGGCGGCCCGTGGTCACGGGGCCGGAGGGGCCGGGTGGGTCAGTCCTCCGGGAGTTCGACCGGGGCGATCTCGTCGTAGACGTCGCCCGGGCCCGGGTTGGTGGCGTCGGTCGAGCCGCCGAGGTGGTGCATGACGCCCCAGACGGCGTTCAGGGCGGTCTGGACCGCACCCTCGGCCCAGCCGGCCGTCCAGGAGATGTCGTCGCCCGCGAGGAAGATGCCGCGCTTGTCCTCGGGGAGGCGGTCCTGCATGAAGTGGGTGAACAGGCGCCGC
Organism: Streptomyces sp. NPDC044571; assembly: GCF_040647115.1. Taxonomy (NCBI): domain Bacteria; kingdom Bacillati; phylum Actinomycetota; class Actinomycetes; order Kitasatosporales; family Streptomycetaceae; genus Streptomyces; species Streptomyces sp. NPDC044571. Next base: position 5,918 of record NZ_JBEZBN010000036.1, on the reverse strand, counting down.
TGGTAGCGGTAGTGGCCGGGGAGGTTGGCCTTGAACGCGCCCATGAAGTACGGCTCGTTCTCCCACGACACCGTCACCGGGTTGCCGATGATGTGGCGGCGGATGTCGACCTTCGGGTAGATCTCGCCGAGGGACTTCAGCATGACCTCCATCCGCTCGTTCGCGGACAGCGGCAGCCACTTCAGGCTGTCGTCACACCACGTGTACGACAGGCAGATGACGGCCGGCTGGTCGGGACCGTTGTCCAGGAGGTACGTGCCGCGCGTCATGCGGTCCGTGAGGGTCATCGACATGACGTCGCGGCCCGTCTCCTCGTCCTTGTCGAGCCAGAACGGGCGGTCCACCGGGATGAAGAGCTTCGAGCTCTCCATGTAGTGGGTGCGCTCCATCGCCGTCCAGTGGTCGATCGGGAACAGCGAGTCGTCGCACGCGATCTTGGACAGCAGCATCCAGGACTGCGCGGTGAAGATCGCCGCGCGGTAGGTGCGGATGTCGCCGGAGGCGTCGGTGACCGTGATGCGGTTGCCGGCCGTGCGGTGCAGGCGGGTCACCGCCGGGCGCGGGGTGCCCTCGTGCAGGGAGGACAGCGAGGTGCCCGGGGCCCAGTGGACGATCTTCTCGGGCTCGCGCTCCCACAGGCGCAGCGGCAGCTGCTGCGAGCCGCCGACGATGCCGCGGTGGTGGTCGTCCGCCTCGGTGTAGACGACGCGCAGGATCTCCAGGATGGAGTTCGGGAAGTCGGTGTCCCAGCCGCCCGTGCCGAAGCCGACCTGGCCGAAGATCTCGCGCTTGCGGAAGGACTGGAAGGCTTCGGACTTGCAGAGGAACCCGTAGAAGGTCTCGTTGTCGAGCTTCTCGACGAGCTTGGCCCAGATCTCGCGGATGCGCGGGACGTCGCGCTCGCGCATCGCCCGGTTCATGTCGGAGAAGTCGGCGCCCTCGTCGAGGCACGCGTTCCACGCGTCGGCGACGTCGCGGTAGATCTGCGGCAGGTCGGCGATGGTCTCGGCGTAGTGGGTCTCGCCCTTGAGGTCCACGACCGTCGAGGGGGTGGCCTCGGCGAGCGGGTTCGGGAAGGGCTCGGTGACCAGGCCGACGAGGTCGATGTAGTGCTGGAGCGCCGTGGAGGAGGGCGGGAAGCGCATGGCGCCCATCTCCGCGGTCAGACCCTCGGTGCCGGTGCCCTCGAAGCCCACGGTCCGCAGCCGGCCGCCGATCTGGTCGGCCTCGTAGACGACGGGCTTGAGGCCCATCTTCATCAGCTCGTACGCGGAGATGATCCCGGACAGGCCGCCGCCGATGACGGCGACCTCGGTGCCGTGCTCCGTCGCCGGTATCTGGCCCAGCCCCGCCGGGTGGGCGAGGAAGTCGTCGTACGCGTAGGGGAAGTCCGGGCCGAACATGGTGATCGGCGGCTGTCCGTCGCTGTGCGGGACGGCGGTGGTGGGCACCGTGGACGTCATGGGGTACGGCTCCTTGCAGGGTGGGGCAGGGGGGAGGGCGCGGGCGGGGCTCAGACGAGGGAGGCGTAGAGCCCGGGGCGGCGGTCGCGCAGGTAGGGGTTGGTCTCGCGGGAGGCGCGCAGCAGCTCGGGGTCGGCCTCGCCGAACACCAGCTCCTCGCCGCGGCCGGCCCGGGTGCGGGTGGCCCCGTCGGGGCTCGCCAGGCAGCTGAGTCCGACGAACTCGAACTCGCCTTCGGGGCCGGTGCGGTTGACGTACGCGATGTACATCTGGTTCTCGAAGGCCCGTACGGGGACGAGCTGTTCGGCGACGAACTGGAACGGGTGCATCTGCGCGGTCGGCACCAGGAGGAGGTCGGTGCCGGCCAGCGCGTGGGCCCGGACGTTCTCCGGGAACTCCACGTCGTAGCAGATCATGATGCCGATGCGGAGGCCGCCCAGGTCCGCCTGGACGACGGGGGTGTCGCCGGGCGTGAAGGCCTCCTGCTCGAAGCAGCCGAAGAGGTGGGTCTTGCGGTAGTTCGCGAGCCGCGTACCGTCGGGGCCGATGAGCTGCGCCGCGTTGTAGACGGTCTCGCCGTCCCGCTCGGGGTAGCCGTACAGGACGGCGACCCCGTGGCGGCGGGCGATCGAGCCGATGGCGTGGGCGGATTCGCCGTCGGCCGGCTCGGCGAGACCGGCGATGTCCTCGACCGGCAGGGCGTAGCCGGTGAGGAACATCTCCGAGGTCACGAGGAGCCCGGCCCCCGCCTGTGCGGCGCGCGCCGCGGCCTCGTCGAGCGCCTTCAGGTTCTCGGCGGTGTCGCCGAGCCGTCCGGAGCTCTGGAGGAGGGCGGTGCGCAGCGGGGGCATGGGCGTACCTCTGGGGCAGGAGGGGTGGGGTGTCCTACGAAGGTACGTTTGCGCGTTCGACCCCGACAAGCCGTGACTGTTGCGCTCCGCGCATCGAATCGTTGCGTGTTTCCGGGACTGGGCGGAGATTCGTTGCGCGGGGGCCTGTGGTCCCTTGCGGGAGGGCGGTCTCAGGCGTCCCCGGCACCTCCGGGGTCCCCGCGGAAGGCGGGGTGGGCGCTCATGCGGCGCAGGTCCTCAAGGATATCGGTGGTGTCGTTGCTGACGATGCGGCCGCTCCAGGTGTCGCACAGGGCGGGGACGGCCAGGGTGCCGTCGTAGTGGTGTCCGGCGGCCTCGTAGGCCCGGCGCAGCGCCGTGTACGAGGCCTGCGGCCCGAGCACGGTGGCGGCGACGCTTCGTTCCAGCCCGAGCAGGGCCAGGGTGTCCGCTACGCGCCGGGAGAGCGGACAGCCGTCGGACAGGTAGAGGCGGTAGCGGTGCGGGACCGGGGAGAACCCGGCGCCGATGCGGCCCCGCAGGGCGGGCGCCGGGCCGGTACGGGGCAGGACCATCTGAAGCATGACTCTCCTGGGGCGTGGCGGAACGCCCGGCGGCGGCTGCGCGCCGGGTCACGGGGCCGTGCGGGAGACGTACGCGGCCGGAGCGTGCGTCGGCGAAAGGACGGCCGGCGCGTGCGGGCGTACGGAGGCGGGAAGGTCAGGCGGCGGCGCGGAATGCGCTGCAGACGCGCAGGAGGTCGATGTGCAGGCGCCGGGTGAGCCACCAGCGGCGGAGGGTCTGCGCCCCCGCTTCCGCCGTCCAGGCCATCTCCACCCGCTCCGTCCTGCCCTCTCGGCGCGTCGGGGGCTTGGCGCCCCGGGGATTTGGCGCCCCGGGGGCATAAATTCGCCCGCGTCGGACGCTGACCCTCGTGACCGTCGTCCCCAGCAGTCTCGTGGCGGCGCGCGGAGCCGTCAAGAAGGTGTCGGCGCCCGGCCCGGACCGCCCGAGTAAAGGAGCTCTCCCCCTCATGTCGCCCGACACCGGCACGGTTTCCCCCGCCCCCGCTCGCGATGTCGCCGCCGTTCTGGACAACCCCGTCTGGTCCGCGCTGACCGGGCCCGCCCGCGGCTTCGCCGAGACGGGCCCCGCGGGGCTCGCCGCCCGCTACGTCGGGGACGCCTCTCCGTTCGCGGCGCTCGCCGACCCGGAGGACCCGGCCGCCTGGGCGGATCTGGCCGCGCTGGCCGGCCCTGGGGCTCCGGTGTGGGTCACCGGGCTGCTGACCCCGCCCGCGGGGTGGACGACGGTGGCTTCGATAGCGGGCGTACAGCTGGACGGCCGGACGGTCCGGGCCGAAGCCGCGCCCGAGGCGGTCCGCCTGGGGCCGGCCGACGTGCCGGAGATGCTGGAGCTTGTGGAGCTGACGAAGCCGGGCCCGTTCCTGGACCGCACCGTCGAACTGGGCACGTACCTCGGGATCCGGCACGAGGGGCGGCTCGTCGCGATGGCGGGCGAGCGGATGCGGCCGCAGGGCTGGTCGGAGATCAGCGCGGTGTGCACCCACCCCGACCACCGCGGCCAGGGCCTCGCGGGCCGCCTGATCCGCGCGGTGGCAGCGGCGGCCACCGCCCGCGGCGACCACCCCTTCCTCCACGCGGCGGCGGACAACGCCCCGGCGATCGCCCTGTACGAGTCGATGGGCTTCACCCTGCGCAGGCGCCCCCTCTTCCTGGGCCTCCGCACCCCGGACGCGCAGGCCTGAGGCGACACCGGCTGCCTGGAAGGGCATGCGGTCCGCGGGGCAATCGCCCTGCGACTAGCCGCGCGTCGGAGGCGCGGAGGGGTGACGGGCCGAGTCCAGGGCGCGCTTGAGGCCGCGCTTCAGGAGCGCGGAGAGCGGGCGTTCCAGGAAGCGGTGGACCAGCCAGGCGGCGAGGAGCATGCCGAGCGTCATCACGGTGACCAGTGCCCACGGTGAGAAGTGGTGGCGGAGCAGCCGGATGCCGGTCCACCCGATGTGCTCGTGGAGCAGGTAGAGCGGGTAGGTGGTCGCCCCGGCCACGGTCAGCCACCTTCCGCGCACCCAGGAGAGCCGGCCGAGGGCGAGCAGGAGCATCACCACGTAGCCCACGGTCATCAGCGCGATCGCCGGCTTGGAGTCCATCGTCCGGCCGAGGCTGGCAGCCAGGCCGTCGTTGTAGAGGCTGACCTGGCGGACCGAGAACAGCCACGAGATGCCGACGATGCCCCACAGCAGCAGGGTCGGCCGGAAGCGGTGCATCAGGAACATCGCGACACCGGCGATGAAGTACGGCGAGTACTCGGGCATGATGATGTAGTCGGCGAAGGGCGCCCGCCCGGCCGTCACCAGCACCGAGGCGACCGTCCACAGTGCGCAGAAGAGAAGAACTCGGCGATAGGTCACGCCCTTCCACACCACCAGGGCGAACAGCAGGTAGAAGCGGATCTCGACCCAGAGCGTCCAGTAGACGGCGTCGACCGAGCCGACCCGGAACGGCTCCTGGAGCATGGTGAGGTTGAGCAGTACGTCCTTCGCGGCCAGCGGGTGGAGGACCACCGGCCAGAGCGTGACCACCGCGGTGGTGGCCAGTACGGCGAACCAGTACGCAGGATAGAGCCGGACCACCCGGGACATGAAGAAGTCGCCCAGGCTGCGTCCCCAGCTGCTCATGCAGATCACGAAGCCGCTGATGATGAAGAAGAATTCGACCCCGGTCCAGGTGTACGAGGCTGGCCAGGAGGCCGTCGGAAAGACCACGTCGACCGGCTTGGCCCAGGCGTTCTTGGACGCTTCGGCGTTTCCGCCGAAGCCCACGTAATGGTGGAAGACGACCATCAGGGCGGCGATGAGGCGCAGCCCGTCCAGAGCCTCCAGCCTCGGTCGGCGCGGGGCGGTCGGCGTGGACAGCGGGGCAGGCGCGGGCGCGGGAGCGACCTCGCGCCTCGGGCTGGATGCGAGGTCGTTCGACACTCGGGAGATGTTACTAAAACACGTTCCACTGCAAGGCCACTCCCTGCTGGCGTGACCACGTCCCGGCCCGTGCGGCGGCGGGCTGACGTTTGGGTGGGCATAGAGCGGTCACACGCGGGGCGTCCCCCCGAAGACACCAGAAGGGAACTGCCATGACCGATGTCTCTCGCCTGCCCGGCTCCGCGGCCCATCACTGGCAGTGGCAGCTGCGTGCGGCCTGCCGGGAACTGGGCCCGGGCCGGTTCTACCATCCGGCCGGGGAGCGGGGTGAGGAGCGGGAGGACCGGGACCAGGCCGCGAAGCGGGTCTGCGCGGTCTGCCCGGTCCGCACCGCGTGCCTGGAGCATGCCCTGCGGACCCGGGAGCCCTTCGGGGTGTGGGGCGGGCTGACGGAGGAGGAGCGCCGGACGCTGCTCAGCCGTACCTCCACCGAGCAGGAGCGGCGCCGGCTGATAGGCCGTGCCTCGGCCGAGGCCGCCGCCCACGCCACCGCGGGGGCACGGGCCTAGGCAGTTTCGTTTGGATCAGTTGGTCGTTGGTCCGGGTGTGCCGTTGACTGATGCGCAGTGGGCGCGGATCGAGCCGTTGCTTCCGGACCGGACGCCCAAGCGGGGTGGCCGTTGGCGG